>NZ_KV810734.1:0-296 GCF_001812895.1 Rothia sp. HMSC069C04 | reverse complement strand
TGCCATAGGTTAGTGTCTTTGGTCGTAGTTAAAAACCATGGTCAAAGACGCTAAACCATGGCACAAATTCCGCAGAGGCAGCGCCTCCACACGGGTGAAAATTCGGTCATGCCCTAGTAATTTCAGTCATGACTTAGCGTCTTTGGTAATGGCTAAAACCCCAGCCTGAAGTCACTAACCCATTACCGAAAAAGCTAAACCATAACCGGCGCCCGCCCATCAACCTGGCGCATCCGGGGTCGCCTGCTTTTTAGACAGAGATTTTCGATAGGTTAGTGTCTTCGCCGTGGGTCTTT
>NZ_KV810733.1:0-4189 GCF_001812895.1 Rothia sp. HMSC069C04 | reverse complement strand
AAGCAGATGCGCTACCAATTGCGCCACGCCCCCGCGGTGCTCTACTAGTCTATAACACCTATTGTGGCTTCACCAAATCCCCAGGCACATTTTTTTAGTTAGACCCATCACATTACTGAGGGGTTTAGGTAATAACCTCACCCGGCACTGTTGCCTCACGCTTCGTCAGAGCCTGCAGGGGGCCACTAACTTCCTGCAGGTACTTACGAACCGCAGTGCGTTGCGCCTCCTTCGCAGACTCCTCCTTCGATTCCGGCGCCTTGAAGCCCAGCTTGAACGCATCCCACTGGCTCGCCGAGGGGTACTTCTCACGAGCATTCCACACCAGCGAGAACGAGGCCAAAGTGTTCAGCTCCTTCTTCGTGGCAGCCTTCGACAGCACATCAGCAACCGTTGCCACGCGTGAAGGCTCGGCAACACTCACCGAAATCTTCGACTGCGCACCCGAGGGCAGGCTCAGCGCCTTCTCCGGAGCCAACTGAATATTCAGATGAATCTGCTGTACCCGCTCATTCTTCAAATCCAGCTCAGCTAGCGCACGGAAACGCTTCATCAGGGATTCATAGTTCTCATCAATCACCACAGCGTTCAGGCGCAGCTCATCCGCAAGCAGCCCCACCTGAGCGTAGCTCGCATTAGTTCCCAGCGCTGCGTTAGCGGTCAGCACCTTCAGCCACTGCTCTTCCTTCAGGGTTGCCGATTCATTCACGCGCAGCGGGCTCACCGGCGCATCCGTCACCGTATTAGCGATGTTCTGCGGGTCATTCGCCGAGTCCACGCCACCGTAGGTGACGCTCAGCCGGTGCAGAGAACCGTAGACAGACAGGTTCGCCAGAGCCGTAGCTGCCGCCGCCAAATCGGCCTGCGCCGCCTCCGTGAGGGAGAAAGAACCCACCAGGCGCAGGTCCTGTTCACCACGCCCCTTACCCACATAGATACGCCCCAGCGACTCAATCTTCAGGTAGCGGGTATCAATATTCTCGCGAACCAGACGCTCACGGCGTGCCAGCAGCTTCTCGTTTGAAACCACCGCCGCCGCATCCTCACCCAACACACCGGTGGCGGCAATCTGCGGCATCGCCGCAAGCACCCCAGCGGCAGCAACCACGCCGCCAGTCAGAAGCAGGGAACGGCGGGGCACCACGAGGCGGCGCACCTGCCCAGCAATAGCCTCTTTAGCGGCATCGACGCGGGTAGAAGGGGTCTTAGCCACAGAGTCCTCAGCGGCAACGGATGCCGCCTCAGAAGAGCCCTGAGAGGCTCCCCGGGTAGAAGTATCGGGAATGTGAGAGTTCTCGGGTTCCAAAGAAGGGGAAGAAGACACAGAATCTCCATGATGCAGGGCGAGCGCAAAGCCCACCAACGGTTTGAGGGGAGTGAAGTCCCTCTAGAATACCGCCCGCACCTATGCGCAGGCCGGCAACCCGCGGCACATCCATCGGAGGGCATAAAGAAAACCTATGGGGTGGACTCAGTCCACCCCATAGGTCACAAACTTCATGAGAGCTCTCAACTCTCACCGCAGGCTATTTAGTTATCCTGCGCAGCCGTAGCGTTCGGAGCCGGAATATTAGCCGATTCAGCAGCCAACTCAGCAATACGGATCTCGCCGGTCGTCGGATCATCGTAGGTCACGTACTCGGTACCGCCAGCCGTAGGCTCAGCGTCCTCGTTCACGTGATTCTCTGCAATCAGGAAGCCGTGCGCACCAAGAATCTTAGCGACGCGGTCAATATCCTGCGGGGTCGGGGTATGATCCACCACTCGACGAATGTACTCATTAATGCGCTGGTCACTCACGTACGCCTCACCACGGGCAGCACGGGACTGCATGAGCTGGCGAACAACTTCCTGCAGCTGCTCATCGGTCAGACGCATCTTCAAAATAGCCATCACTGCCGCGCGGTCCTGCACCGGAACATCCTTGGGATACCCGACGCTCAGCCAGTCGATTACTCGAGAGATCATGCTCTTATCAGGCATCGAGCCCCTCCTTCGAAGCAGTCATCATATGCAATTTAGTGTTCACGGGATTAGTGGCCTCCACCGGTTACGCCGAAGATATTCCAGCCGAAAGTGTGGTCGATAAAGTCCTTAGCGACCCAGAGAATACCGATGATTACGATTGCTACGATAATAGCAAAAATGCAGAACGCAGCAATCTTCGCCGCCGTTCCCGGAGGCTCAATTTCAACGAGCTTGCCGTCCGCGGTGTACTCGGTACGACCAGCCAGCATACGCAGACCCAGCGCATAGAGCGCCGGAAGGCCCGCGCCAAAGAACAAACCGGCAATCAGCACCGGAATAACCTTGTTCACAATGTCCATCAGATATTCCACGACTACGAACCTGCCTTCTCAGTAGCAAGGGTCTGGGCTTCTGCGGATGCCTCAGCGCTGGTGACTGCAGCGCCTTCCTTTTCATCCCAGTCGCCAGTCACGTTCGAAGCGTCAATGTTGTCCTTCTGGGAATGACGCCACATCAGGAAGCAGAAGATCACCAGCAGAGCGAACACGGTCATTTCGCCAACAAACTGGGTGCCGGTCAGAGCATTCAGGCCGTGACCAATCAACCAGGTCAGAGCACCCACAATCGCGGCAGCCGGCAGGGTAATCAGCCAAGCAACCACCATGCGGCCAGCAACAGACCAGCGAACCTCAGCACCCTTACGACCCAGGCCACTACCCAGAATCGAACCGGACGCCACGTGAGTGGTCGACAGAGCCATACCGAAGTGGGAGGAGGTCAGAATAATCGCAGCGGATGCACCGTCAGCAGCAACACCCTGCGGGGTGTCTACCTCAACGATGCCCTTACCGAGGGTGCGGATAATGCGCCAACCGCCCAGGTAAGTACCCAGAGCAATAGCAATAGCGCAGGAAGCCTTCACCCACAGGGGGATCGCGTCATCGTTGCTCAGAGTGCCCGAAGCAACCAGAGCCAGGAAGATCACGCCCATGGTCTTCTGCGCATCGTTAGTACCGTGCGCCAGAGACATCAGGGATGCGGTCGCAACCTGTCCCTTGCGGAAGCCGCCGTGCTTACGGTCGTCAGCCACCGGGGCAGCAATACGGTAAACCAGCCAGGTGCCGGTTGCCGCCACAATAGCCGCAATGACGGGGGAGAGGACCGCGGGAACAATAATCTTGGACAGAACACCCATCCACTGCACGCCGTCAAAGCCGATAGCGACAATAGCCGAACCAATCAGGCCACCAAACAGAGCGTGCGAGGAGGAGGAGGGAAGACCCAGAAGCCAGGTCAAAACATTCCAGAGGATACCGCCCACCAGACCGGTAAAGACGATGAGCATCAATGCCGGACCGTCCGTTGTTACATCGATACGGTCCAGGTTCACGATGCCGCTACCGACCGAACGCGCCACCTCAACAGAGAGGAACGCGCCAACGAGGTTCAGGGACGCAGACAGCGCCACGGCGGTCTTAGGCTTCAGCGCACCGGTGGCGATGGAGGTTGCCATCGCGTTGCCGGTGTCGTGGAAGCCATTCGTAAAGTCGAAGGCGAGCGCGGTCAGCACCACGATCACGAGAATAATGAGTTCTGTAGTCACAAGAAAATTATCTGTCGGTTTTCGCGAAATCTAAAGTATTCCGAATTAACACGAAATAACAGATAAACCCACAGTATTGAGCGGGTTTCCGTGAGGGTTTTACTATAGAGCCCATATTTTAGGGGAAACTCTCCCGATATTCCGCGGAAAAAAGGGTGCACATATCGGAATGCTTAAGTTGGTTTATGTGGCTTATGCGAGAGTGAGGGGGAGAGGGGTGATTATATCCATCAAGAGGCTAAAGTGTGTTCACCAAGTGTTCACTTTCAGGAACCTCCCAGCTTTCTTTTTGTGACACACCTTTATTGTTTAGACCTCATTTGGGCCACCAAGCTACCCGTACAGGATGCCCCTGTGGGTTTTTGCGGCACTGGGGTTACAGTACTGGGGTTTCGGCGGCGCAAGTTCTCTGCGGTAGCTGGTTTTCTATAGCGGCGCACGCTTCAGCATCGAAAAGAAACAACCCCGGCCACCAGTCCGCAGTACACACAACACACTAGCTTCACGAGGCACCCATACCGGATCCACTGATTCACATCAGCAGATACAACAAAAGACCCCGCATCTTTCGATACGGGGTCTTTTTCAAAAATAAACCGGCGATGACCTACTCTCCCA
>NZ_KV810732.1:0-398 GCF_001812895.1 Rothia sp. HMSC069C04 | reverse complement strand
CCCCCAACAAAAAAGGTTCCGACGCGCACACAACACATCGGAACCTTTAAACACCTCATAAACAGCCGCCAAACTACGTTTCTAGAATTTCAAAATCGCATCCTTTTTCGCATAGCACTCTTTAAAAGCAAAGCAGGCGAACAGAGCAGCAGATTTCTTCATTGTTACCGACTCCTTTCAATCGGGAAAGTCAGGAGGAGCCCACAAACATTGAGCTCCTCCATCACAATTATTAGTTGTACTGTTCAGTTCAAACAGAATGTGTTATTGACTAGTGGCGATAATTTCACGCGCCTTCGCCACATGCTTTTCTTTCTCTTCTTTCAATTGGTTGAGCTTCGCCTGATTCTTCTCAATGAGAGGCCCCTGATAGGACGCCTCAATATCACCCAGACGCT
>NZ_KV810731.1:0-21441 GCF_001812895.1 Rothia sp. HMSC069C04 | reverse complement strand
TTGCGTTCACTGTATGGTTTTTGGATAACAATCCAATAGGCAATAAAAAGAGCCCGCTTGCGCGGGCTCTTTTGCTTTAACAGCTAAAGTTAGAAAGGGGGCAGACCCGCATGGGTCTGCCCCCTTTTTTTGTACCCTCAGACCCTTGTCTATGGCTCTGACTACAAGGAAGAATGCTCTTCACAGACACACTGGGATAGAGTAGAACCATGCACTACCCCATGTTTTCCCACGCACCAGAGCCCGTCGATCAGCAGCACCAACACAACGGTGAAGAACGAACGGCAGCCCTCTACGTAGAGAGCACACTGGAGCCTCACGAAACCTGGGCGGCACTGACCGAATACATTCACCTCTGGTGGCCCAGGCAGCTCCTACAGAGCGAGGAAAGCCATATCGACCTCTCCACTGAGCTACTGCTCGAAGAGACCGCAGCCGGGGATATCATTCCTGTCGCACGCATTATCCAATGCGAGAACGAAGACGTCCTCACCATCGCACCCTACCCGGGTACACACTTGGGACGCCTCCTGGGAGTAGCTGAAGAATCAGAAGAAAGCCTGAGCTTCATCCTGGATGCCCTGGCACCGGAGACCGCAGAAGGACCGTTATCCCTGCTCGAAATCAGTAGCGGCACCTACACTGGTCGTGAAGACGAGGAACTGGGCATCTACGCTGAACAGGAAGCAGCAGCAGCCCTACTTATGGGTGCCTACAGTCGTTTCATTGGAACTGAACTCCAGCGAGAAGAGCTATAGGGGCCTTCGGATAAAAGAGGTTCTCAACCCCTGTAGAGTGGTATGTCATGAGCACACAGGACCAGAACACCCCGCAGCAGAAGGACGCACGCCCCATCTGGGCGCGGCTGCGTACTAAAGCCACAGCAGAAGAGGCGCAACCTCACCATTACACCAGGGCTGACATGCTAAAGCAGAGCAATATCTGGTTCCGTAAACAGGGCGTGCCCCTCATTATTCCTGCCCGTCAACGTGCTCTCGATGCGTTCCCACGCTCCGTGCCGTGGATCCTGTGGGCTGGCATCATGCATATCTGCTATATCTTCCTGCGCGACATTCTCCTCTTCGTCGTAGAGGACGTGAAGGGTTCCCTACCGAACTACATCAAAGCTCTCACAAGCGATAGCGCCCTCAGCAACGAAGTACTCCCAGTGCTCGTACTCGGCGGGATTTTCCTCGTTATGCCGATTATCTCCGGTGCGTTCATCGCTCTTGCTCACATGCTGATGGTCCGTACCCCGCAGTGGGTTCAAATCACCACGGGTATTCTTACCCTACTTTTTGCCGGAATGCTCTTCACCACCGGCGTCTTCGAAGCAAGCACTCTTGAAGGCATAGACTTCGTCTATGACGGCGGACAGGTCTTCCCCCCTGATTGTTATCGGAATCTACCTCGCCATCTTCTTGGGCGTAGATACCGTACTCGGCTGGTCCCTCAAGCACGCCATCCACCAGCTCGCCTCCCTGCCGCCCATGATCGCGAAAGTACTACCCGTACTCATGGTGTCCGTGCTCTTCATCTTCGTGAATGCAGACCTCTGGAAGCTCGCCAACGGGCTCAGCTTCCCGCGCACCTGGGCTGTTCTGGGGCTCATGGGGCTCCTCGCCGTGTTCGTGGTCGTCACGACCTCCCTAGAGCGCACAGCACGCCTTCTAGGACGCAACAGAGGCGACGACATCGCAAGGTTTAGCGAGAGCGACTACGAGCATGCCGCAGCCCTCGAAGGTGGAATATGGAACACCGCCCAAGACTGGGTCGAAGAGCAGAAAATCCTTGAACACCGACCCCTCAAAATCGCGCCCTGGAGCAACCTCATCATCATCCCCATGATCGGGCAGATCATTCAGGCGACCCTCTTCATGCTGCTCGTCTTCGGATTCTTCATGGGCTTCTCGTCCATCGCCATTAGCGACACCACCATCGAATCCTGGATGAGCATCAAACCCGAACACCTCAAAATCCTCGGCGTAGACACCAACATCAACGCCGTCGTCATCAAGGTGTCCATGATCGTTGCCGTGTTCTCCGGGCTCAACTTCGTTGCAACCACCAGTAGCGACGAAAAATACGCCCGAAGCTTCCTCAAGCCCATGATTGAGCGAATCAAACACATCCTGATCATTCGCGATATCTACCTGGGCCTGCTTACCATGCCCAAGAACGAAGTACTCATACCCCTCAGCGAGGAGGAGAGAGTGCAAAAAAAGCCTGACAAGGCGTAAAGAGGTTAGGTAGGGGTAGAAGCTAGTGGGTCGACAGGTTCACTGTCAGCAGGTTGAATACCAGATACACCATGAGTAGGGCCACCGCCGCATCAAGTACACGCCAGGCCTCCGGGCGGGCAAAGAGCGGACGTAAAATTCGTGAGCCGTAGCCAATCATGAGGAACCACAGCACGCTACCGCAGCAGCATCCCAGGTAATACCACCAGCGGCCGGGATCGCCCTGCGTATTAGCCAGAGAACCGAGGAAAATCGTTGTGTCCAACCATGCCAGCGGGTTGAGGTAGGTGACCGCCGCCGTGGTCAGCAGGGCCGCCTTCAAAGACTGCGCATCCTCGGTACCCTCCTCAACGACAACCGCATGCGGGATGAAAACACGCTTCGCCGACTCGTAGCCGAACCACGCCAAAAACGCCGCACCCACGTAGCGGAACACCTCAATAAACCACGGCGCCGCATCCAACAGGGCACCCAGACCCACAACGCCCAAACCAATCATCAGAGCATCCGACAGAATGCAGAAAATAATAATCGGGGTAATATGCCGACCCAAAATACCCTGACGCAGCACAAAAGTTCCCTGGGCGCCAATAGCCGCCACCAAAGAAATCGTGGTGGTAGCACCCAGAAACAGCAGGGAGAGGGATGCGGACATCGTGAAACTTTCTCTGTTGATCAAACGGGGTATGAACCCGCGTACGCAGTGGTGGGTAGCGGCTCTCTTACTACCAGCTTGCCAGGCAAAAGCTCGCGACGCAGGGATAAAGCCTGCGTTAGCTGAAGTGTGAAGTGCCAGAGACGAGAATACGGGAAAAATGACCCTAAATCTATCTAAATATTTTCACACTGCGTAAGATATTCTTATGACACGTTTCAGTACCGACCAGCTCACCACCTTCGCCACCGTCATTGAATACGGCACCTTCGACGCGGCAGCAGATATCCTGCGAGTGAGCCCCTCCGCCATCTCCCAGCGCATCAAAGCCATGGAACAGATTGCCGGAAAAGTCCTGGTACGCCGAAGCAACCCCGTCACCCCCACCGACGCCGGACAAAGCGTACTGCGCATCGCCCGACAAAGCGAATTCCTGCAGCAAGAAATGGAACGCGAACTCATGGGCGCCGGCGGCTTCCAGAGCGTCTCCGTTGCCGTCAACGCCGACTCACTCGCTACCTGGTTCCTCGACGCCGTAGGAATCCTCAGCCGCGAAGACAGCATCTTCTGTGACCTGCGACGAGAAGGCGAATTCCACTCCTCCGCTATGCTCCGATCCGGAGAAGTCATGGCAGTCATCACCTCCAAACCCGAAAAAATCCCCGGCTGCTCCGTCGAAACCCTCGGTGTGGCACGCTACTGGTGCGTTGCCACCCCCGACTTCGTGCAGCGGTACCTGCCCGGCTGGCCCAAGACCATGAGTCGCGAAGAGCTCAATCGTGCCCCCGTCGTCGAATATGACCGTAAAGACTTTGTGCAGGATGTGGCGCGAGCCCTCATCGAAAAAGAGGTAGGTCTAGAGGCTGAAGAAACCTTCACCCAAAGCCCCACCATCTACATTCCCTCATCTCCGGACTATGCGCGAGCCGTCAGCTCCGGTATTGCCTGGGGTCTCATTCCTGAGGCGCAATGCGCCGAAGAGCTCGAAAGCGGGCACCTCGTGAAGCTCGCCGCAACCCCGGTAGAATTCCCCCTCTACTGGCAGCGCTGGAACATCAACTCGCCCGTTATGGAGACCGTAACCCGCCGCGTCCACGAAGCGGCACGAGGCGACCTAATCTACTAAAGGGTTCATTGATTCAAGATTCTGAAATTAACCAAATTGTTAAAAATATATGTCTGACTAGACTATATTCTTATATAAGAATATAAGAACCGGGTAATAAAACCCTATAACACCCCACCACACATACAGAGGCGGCCGCCCCACACGGGACGGCCGCCTCTCTATAAGCTCTAACGCCTAAGTCATAACGCCTAAAACTCTAGCGCCAACGAGTCATCATCAGCATGCTCACCATCATGGCGCCCACACCAACACTCACATTCCACATACCCAAATCAGGAATCGGGAACAGGCCCTGCGTAATGTAGAAAACAATAATCCACAGAATGCCCACCGCCAGCAGCGAGAACATAATCACTCGGTACCACAACGGAGTCTGCTCCTTCAGCTGCGTGCCGCTCTCCATCTCACGAGCAATCTCACGCAGACGCAGCTCGCTTGCATCCTCCACCTCAGACTTAGCAGACTTCTGAGACTTCTTCTTGGACGATGCCTTAGCCGAGTTGGTCGACATACTTCCTCCGCTTATTGTTGTATGGGTAACCTAAAAATATATGTTCACACCTATCTTTGCAGACTTACGGGATGATTTCACCTTCTCCGTGCGTTGAAAGATAAGGAACGCCACCCGGCGCCCAAGAACATACACAACCCAAAGGACAAAGGAGAACGCATGAGCCAAGGAACGGCACCCACCGCAGAGCGCCGCCCCCGCACCGTGCTGCACTGGATCATCCAGATTACAGGCGAACTCCTTATCACCGTGGGCCTCCTGCTGTTGCTCTTCGTCGCATGGCAGCTCTGGTGGACCAACATCGACGCCGACCGCACCCAATCCCAAGCCGTCAGCACCCTCGTCCAGGAATTCGACTCCAACCCCGCCGAACCCCTCCCCGACTGGGACCCCAACACCCCTCCCGCCGGTCTGAGCGAACCCGGCCACGGTGAAGTCTTCGGCATCGTCTACATCCCCAAGTTCGGATCCGACTACCAGCGCCCCGCCACCCAGGGAACCAGCTCCGACGTGCTCGACTCCCTCGGACTCGGCCACTACGAAGGAAGCGCCATGCCCGGACAGGTGGGCAACTTCTCCCTCGCAGGCCACCGCCAAACCCGCGGTAAAGTCCTCAACGACATCGACCTGCTCACCGAAGGCGACCACATCTACGTGCGTACCAAAGACGGCTACTACACCTACACCGTCTACAGCCACGAAATCGTGCAACCCGACCAGGTAGAAGTCATCGAACCCGTCCCCGGACAGCCCGGCGTAGCACCCACCGAGCGCCTCCTGACGCTCACCACCTGCCACCCGCGCTACGGCGACACCGAACGATACATTGTCCACGCCCGCCTCGAATCCTGGCAGCCCGCCGCAGCCGGAGCACCCGCAGAAATTGCCGCCTCCGTTGCAGGATCCTAAATCTGAGAGGAAAAGCAGATGTACGCATGGATTTTCCGCCACCTTCCCGGACCCCTGTGGGTTCGCATCATCATCGCCATCGTGCTGATACTCGCCGTAGTCTACCTGCTCATGGAATTCGTCTTCCCCCACTTCGCAGAGTACGGCCCCTTCAACCTGAACGTCACCATCAACCATTAGCGCTAAGGACGTGCCATGACCCGCATCCTTGTTATCGACAACTACGACAGCTTCGTCTTCACCCTCGTCGGCTACATCCAGCAGCTCGGCGCTGAAACCACCGTCATCCGTAACGACGAATACGAGCTCGCCGAAGTCATCAAGCTCGCCGAAGAACACGATGGCGTGCTTGTCTCTCCCGGCCCCGGTGCCCCCGCAGAGGCAGGCGTCATCATTGACACCATCCGCTGGGCAGCCGAAGCGAAGAAGCCGCTACTGGGTGTCTGCCTCGGCCACCAGGCCATCGCGGAGGCATTCGGCGGCACCGTCACCCACGCCCCCGAGCTGATGCACGGCAAGACCTCCCGCCTCGTGCACGAGAACGTCTCCGTGTTCAAGGACGTGCCCTGCCCCTTCACCGCGACCCGCTACCACTCCCTGGCGGTTGTACCCGAAACCATGCCCGAGGTCCTGGAAACCACCTCCACCACCGACAATGGCATCATCATGGGCCTGCGCCACCGCGAGGCCCCCATGCACGGCGTGCAGTTCCACCCCGAATCGGTCCTGACCGAAAGCGGATACCTCATGCTTGGCAACTGGCTCGAAGAAACCGGCCTGCAGGGAGCCGCAGAGCGCGCTAAGAGCCTCTCGCCCCTCATGGCCTAGTACTTCTAGCCTAAGAAGCCCTCAACGGCTTATATCGCCTCCAGAAGCCCCGTAGCAGACACGCTACAGGGAAACTGGAGGCGATAGCTATATCTGGACCCCTAGCTACGAGCAAACCCAGATACACGAACAAGCCCAGATACGCGAAAAGGGGCGGCACCCCACACCCAACGGTGTGGAGCGCCGCCCCTTTTGCTAACCGCTAGAACCCCTTAGCGGGCGTTAGCGTTTGCGTTATTAGCGTTGTTCGCATTGGTATTCGCGTTAGTACCCTGAATCGTACGGGTACCCGCAGCAGTGGACGCAGCCGGTGCCGGAGTAGCCGTAGCGGTAGAACGCTGCTGATTATTCGCTGCCGCAGTCGGCTGAGTAGTAGCTGCCGCAGTCGGCTGAGTAGCGGTAGAACGCTGCTGGTTCTGGTTACCAGTGGTAGCGTTCTGGTTACCGGTCGCCGCCGCAGGCTGAGTAGCCGCAGTAGTCGGAGCGGTCGTCTGAGTCGGAGTAGCAGCCACACGGATCGTCACAGTGCTGTTCTGAGCCACCAGAGTACCCGCCGCAGAGCTCTGCGAAAGCACAGTGCCCGCAGGACGCTCGTTAGTCTGAACAGTCTCAATGTTGGTGTTCAGCAGAACATCCTGAGCGGTCAGAGCAGCAATCGCCTGATCCTTGGTCAGACCCACCAGCGAGGGGACCTTTACCTTACCGGAGGACAGGACAATGTTCACGGTGCTACCAGCCTCAACGGTCTGAGCGCCCTTATCGTCGGTCGAGCCCTTCTCCGGGGACAGCTCCACAACCATACCGGCAGGAACGGAAGCGCTCTCCACAGTGGAGACGCGGCCATCCACCAGACCCAGGTCCTTCAGAGCGTTACGGACATACGCCTCACTCTGACCCTGCAGGTTATCCGGCAACTTGACCTTCTCCGGACCGCTCGAAACAGTCACAACCACGGTCGAGCCCTTATTAACCGTAGAACCGACACCCGGCTCAACGTTGATAACGTCGCCCTTCTTGATGTTGTCCGAGTAGCCCTGACGGTACTCCACCACGAAGCCTCGGTTACGCAGCTGGTTATCGGCATCATCGCGGGAAACATTCACCACAGCCGGAACCTGAACCTGCGGAACCTCATTGAGCTTGTTCTGGTAGTACAGAACCGAGCCGACACTGAAAACCAGCAGAGCCACAATCAGAGTACCCACAAGGAAACGAACCCACGCACGCTTACGCGGCGAAGACTCATCGTACTCTGCGTACTCCTCCTCGTCATACAGTTCCTCATCGTCTTCATACTCGAAGAAGCCGTTGAGGCCGCCGTCTTCCACCGAAGCCTCAGTAATCGAGGTGGTGTACGGGGCGTAATCCTCACCCAGGGAAGCAGTAGTCGCCGAAGGAACAAAAGCAGTAGTCATCGCTGCATCCTGAACCACGGTCTCTTCACCCGGGCGAACAACCGACGCCAGAGCCTGAGCGAACTCAGCAGCACTCTGATAACGCTCATCCGGGTTCTTCGCCAGACCCTTCAGAATCACAGCATCCAGACCAGCAGGAACCTCAAGCGGGGTGAACTTGCTCGGAGGCTCAGGGGCATCCGAAAGATGCTTAGCCGCCAGATCAACATTCGACTCAGCGTCAAACGGAGAACGACCAGCAATCATCTCGTAAATTACGCAAGCAGCAGAGTACAGGTCGCTACGGGCGTCAACTTCCTTGCCGCTCACTTGCTCAGGGGACATGTAGCGTGCGCTACCCATCACCACATTAGCCTTGGTCAGCGCCTCGCCAGCTTCCTCAATGGCACGGGAAATACCGAAATCCATGACCTTGATCTGGCCCGGCTGACCCTTAGCGATATCCTCGCTGGTACGCTCCAGCACCATAATATTCGCCGGCTTAATATCGCGGTGAATGATGCCCATCGAGTGGCTGTACTGCAAAGCACCCAGCAGCTGCTCGGAATAACCCAAAGCATCACGGACCGGCAGATGACCGCCACGGGACAGAATGGAACGCAGAGTATGACCCTCCACGTACTCCATCACGATATAAGGAATAGCGGTGCCCTCTTCCGAAGAAGCAGACTCCCCACCATCCTGCGAAGGGTTATACGAACCGGTGTCATAGACAGCAACAATCGCAGGATTGTTCAGAGACGCCACAGCCTCCGCCTCACGCTTAAAGCGTGCGCGGAACGTATCGTCCTGGGCCTGCTCCGGGCGCAGAATCTTAAGCGCAACCTTGCGGCCGAGGCGAGTATCCTCAGCAGCATAAACGGTTGCCATCGCACCGGTACCGATTACCTCGAGTACCTTGTAACGGTTATCAACCGTGTCGGGAACCGACAGGTCCATAAGTTCTCCTGGATCACTAAGACTAAAACTAAATCAAAATGTAGGGGCTAACGCGCCGACGCAGAAGCGGAAGCAGAAGCCGACGCAGACGGTGCAGCAGAAGCGCTCGCACTCGAACCCCTACCCGAACTGGAAGAGGCCACATACATGTCTACATTACTACCAACCGTGACCTTGGTGCCAGATGAGGGGGTAGTACGAAGCACCGTACCGGGGGCCGCCGTGTCCGAATTCTCATAATGCAGAGAAACATTCACACCCAGAGCGGCAACAGCCTTCGACGCCTCATCAACGTTCTTACCCTCAAGGTTCGACGGCAAAGTCACCGACTTCGGACCGGTGGAATAGCGAACAGTCACGCTATTACCCTGCTCCAAAGTACCCGTCGGAGAAACCGAAATCACCGTGTTCTCCGGCTGAGTAGACTCAACACCCTCAGTCTTGGGGGACAAGCCAAGGTTCTTCAGCTCGTTCACCGCATCCTGCAGTTCACGACCCTCATAGTTAATCGCGTTGATGGTCACCTTCTGCTTTGCAGCACGGGCAGAAGCAGACTCAGTCGGCTCCACCGTCGAAACGGTACCCGTGTTCGTCGGAACAACAGACGAAGAAGCGCTCGGAACCGGATCAGTCGAACCGCCACCATTATTGGAGGAAAGGACCGTCCAAATACCGCCAGCAATCAGCACGATTGCCAGAAGCAGAGCAACCCACATCCACACGTTCGATCCACGCTTAGCCGGAGGGGCAACAGCAGCCTTCACACGACCCGAAGCTGGACGCATGGTCTGCGCACCCGTACGAGGAATAGGCGCCGTCGTCGGCTCCGGCGAGAAACGACCACCAGAACCAAAACGCGGAGTAGCAGAAGCGCTAATCGGCTCCGCCGCCACATCCATAGCAGTCATAGCGACAGTACCGTCGTCAGCATTCTCCTCAGCCAAGAACTGCGCCAGCGGAGGAACAGCCTTCACCGCTGCCTTCAGATCGCGGCGACGAATCGCATCCACCGCAGACGCCAGAGCGGTCGCATCCTTAGGACGCTGAGCCGGGTCCTTCGCCAGCAGACACATAATCAGCGCACGAGCAGGAGCCGGGATGGTCTCCGGAAGCGGCGGCGGCGGATCATTCACCTGAGCCAAAGCAATCGCAATCTGCGACTCACCCGTAAACGGACGACGACCCACCAAGCACTCATAACCAATAATGCCCAACGAGTACATATCCGAAGACGCGGTAGCCGCCTGACCGGTTGCCTGTTCCGGCGCCAAATACTGGGCAGTGCCCATCACCTGGCCGGTAGCCGTCAACGGCACCTGGTTAGCCAGACGAGCAATACCGAAATCGGTCACCTTCACACGGTCATCCGGAGTGATGATGAGGTTACCCGGCTTCACGTCACGATGCACCAGACCCTGCGAATGAGCCGCAGCCAACGCACGAGCCGTCTGAGCAATAAAGTTCAGAATACGGTCCGGCGGCAGGGTAGTCTCATGCTCGATGATGCTCGAAAGCGGATTACCCGGCACCAGTTCCATGACCAGGTACGCGGAGTTGTCCTCCTCACCGTAGTCGAAAACATTCGCCACGCCGGGGTGGTTCAACAGCGCCGTATTACGGGCCTCAGCACGGAAACGCTCCAAGAAGCCCGGGTCACCGGTGTACTCCTCCTTGAGGATCTTGACCGCAACGATGCGCCCAAGCACCTTGTCGCGAGCTTTCCACACCTCGCCCATACCGCCAATCGCGATACGTTCGGTTAGGGTGTAGCGCCCGCCCAAAGTGATATCAGCCGCAGGCCTCACTTGTTCAACACCGCCTCAAAGAGTTGCTTACTAGTACTGGTTGC
Organism: Rothia sp. HMSC069C04; assembly: GCF_001812895.1. Lineage (NCBI taxonomy): Bacteria > Bacillati > Actinomycetota > Actinomycetes > Micrococcales > Micrococcaceae > Rothia > Rothia sp. HMSC069C04. The sequence continues at coordinate 10,966 of NZ_KV810731.1, read as the reverse complement.
CAACTGGGCACCGGTCGCCACGTCAATATCCTCATAAACCACAGCAATCGCAATCTGAGGATCATCAGCCGGCGCGAAACCGGTAAACCAAGAATTATTCAAACCTGCCGTGGTCTCCGCGGTACCGGTCTTACCCGCCACCTTCACACCGGAGACACCAGCATTACGTGCAATACCATTATCAACCGCATTCACCATCCACTGCTTTACCTGGTTAGCAATTTCAGGGCTAGTGGACGTACGCAGCTTCTCAGGAGAGAACTCCTGCAAAGTGCTCAGGTTGCTGGTCTTCACCGAACGAATCAGATTCGGCTTCATCTGCACGCCGCCATTTGCAATCGCTGCAGAAGTCATCGCCACCTGCAGCGGAGTGGTCTTCACGTCGTACTGACCAATCGCCGACTGGGCCAGCTGGCTCTGCGTCAGATTCGACGGGAAAGACGACTTAGAAACCGTCAAAGGAATCTTCAAATCCTGGCCGTAACCAAAATTCTCAGCGGTCTTCGCGATACGCTCCTGACCCAAATCCATCGCAATCTGCGCAAACGGCGTATTGCAGGACTGAGCCAAAGCCCACTCAATCGTCGCCTGAGTGCGGGTCGAACACTGACCGCCCGTATAGTTCGGCAGGGTAATGTTCGTGCCCGGTAGCGGCAACTGCGCGGGGTTCGCAATGACCGAAGATGCGTTGTACTTGCCGGACTCCAGCGCCGCCACCGCATCAATAATCTTGAAGGGCGAACCCGGCGAATAGGTGTTACCCGCAATCGCACGGTTAAACAGGGGGCTGTCCTCATCAGAAGTCAGAGCCTGGTAATTTGCCAACACCGAAGAGCTCGTATGAGACGACAGAAGATTCGGATCATAGGACGGCGAAGAAGCCATCGCCAGAATCTCACCAGTCTTCGGGTTCAACGCCACCACAGCACCCTTACGGCCCTGCAACGCGTTATAGGCAATATCCTGAAGCTTCGAATTAATCGTCAGCTCCACGCTAGCGCCCTGCGCAGAAGAACCACTGAACAGCTGCGCCACACGGTCGTAGAACTGGCTATCGCTCGTGCCGGCAAGCTCCTTATCCATAGCAGCTTCCAAACCGGTCGCGCCATAAATCGTGGAGAAGTAACCCGTCAGAGCCGCATACTTGAGCGGGTGGTTATACACACGCTGGTAGTTGTACTCATCATCGGACTTCACCGACGAAGCAATCTCCGTACCATCAACCACAATCGAACCACGTGCCGAACCGTAATTGTCGTAGAGCGCTCGAGAATTCCACTGATTATTCATCAGCGTCTTCGAATCGAAGAACTGAATATAGCTGAGGGTACCCATCAGCAGGACAAACACGCACGCGGCAGACATCCACATGCGGCGAATAGCCCTATCCATTCTTCTCACCTCCAGAATCCTTAGCCGTAATACGCGCCAGAACGCTAGTAGCACCCTCCGGCTCGTAGCTAGTGTCCGCATGGTCAATACCCTGCGGAGCATCATAACCAGCCACCAGGTGAGGTGCGCGGGCGCTATGAGAAATAGACAACCACAGCGCCACAATAATCCAGTTAGCCACCAACGAGGAGCCACCGGCAGACATGAAAGGAGTCGTCAGACCGGTCAGCGGAATCAAACGAGTCACGCCACCAATCACCACGAACAGCTGCAGAACCATGACCGTAGACAGGCCGGCAGCCAGCAACTTACCGAAACCATCACGAGTACCCAACGCCGCACGGTAACCGCGCGAGACCAGGAGCATGAACATCATCAGGATCGCGCCCAGACCAACCAGGCCCAGCTCCTCACCCAACGAGGAAATAATCATGTCCGAGTTAGCGTACGGGACGAGGTTCGCGCGGCCCTGACCCCAACCGCGGCCAAAAAGACCGCCGTAAGCCAGACCAAAAACGCCCTGCAGGATCTGACCCGAACCGCCAGGAGACGCCTGGTAAATCTCCGGATCAAAAGCGTGCACCCACGCATAAATACGGGCATGCACGTGCGAGACATAGTGGTACGCGAAATAGCCACCCACAGCCATACCAATACCCGCAACCACCAGCCACGAAATACGACCGGTCGACAGGTACAGCATCGCCATGAACAGACCAAAGAACATGATTGCCGAACCAAGGTCCTTCTGGAACACCAGAACACCCAGGCTCACAATCCACGCCAAGAACACCGGCGCCAAATCACGCAGACGCGGCAGATTAATCGGACCAATACGGCGGCCAGCCACCAGAATCAGGTCACGGTGCGTCGCCAAATAGCCAGCGAAGAAAATCGCCAAAGTAATCTTTGCGACCTCACCCGGCTGGAACGTGCGGTTACCGATATGAATCCAAATACGAGCACCATTGAGCTCCATACCCAGACCCGGAACCAGCGGCATGATGAGCAGAATCATCGACAGCACCAGCGAGGTGTACGTGACCTTACGCAGCAGGCGGTAATCCCTGAGCACGAACACAATAATCGCGCACAGCACCATAGAGACACCGGTCCACATCAGCTGACCATCACCCACCGGCGCCGCAATCTGCGGGTCCAGACGATAAATCATGGTCAAACCAATACCGTTCAGCGCCACCACCAGCGGCAGAATAAACGGATCAGCATAACGTGCGCGGAACTGCATGACTAGGTGAATCAGAAGAGCACCGGCACCCAGCACCACCGTGCACGGCAACCACTGGCTCTTCGACGTATCAAAAGCATGCTCCGGATCAATCAGATACATGCCGAACGAGCTGATACCCACCGCCAAAACCAGCAGGAAAAGCTCCGTGAAACGGCGTGCACGAGGCGCATCCGACTCACGACGGAACGAGAACTTAGCCATTATTCTCACCGCCTACCGCAGCAGGAGCCTCCGAAGAAGCCTGCTCAGGAGCCGGGGATGCCGAATCAGAGCCCGGTGCTTCAGAGCTCGGAGCCTCACTGGGTGCCGCAGAGCTCGGGGAAGCGGAAGCGGAAGCCGAGGCAGACGCTGCAGCCTGCTCAGCCTTCTCACGCGTCTGATCCGCCTGAGTCTTCAAACGAGACACAATCTGGTGCGCATCATCCAGGTCCTTCGCCGTAATCGCATTACGCAACAAAGAACGCGTATGATCGCTCAGCTCACTCGTAGGAATATCGGTATTCTCCACCACGTGAGAAAGGCGAATCGGGCCCAACGCATGCGGAATACCGTTGTACACCGCAACCGTGCCGTCACTCTCACCCACATAGTAGCTACGCTCTACATAACGCAGACCGGTCCACGCAGCCAACGTCAAAACAGCCGCAACCAGCAGAGTAATAAACAGGCGAATCGGCCACGACCTCGGACGCGAACGCTCCTCAGTGTCCTCAGCAATCAGCTCCTCCAGCTCAGCCGGCAGGGCCGCCTCATCAGACTCAACCTTCAAAGGCACACGCTGAGCCACCGTCGCACGATGCTCCAGGGTACGAGAAGTAACCGCCGGAATCATGCCGGTCTCAGTAGCCACCGAAGCAGCACCAACCAGCTGATGCGGGCGGGAACCCAATTCGCTACGCAAGATCGCAGCATTCGTAAGAGCCGCATCCACGGCGTTATCGTACGTACCGATATGGTGACGCACCGCCCCAGAACCACTGTGCAACAGGGTGCCAGAGAAGTCACGAGCACGACGGAAACGGCGCAACGACCGACGATGATGCTCCTCAGAGTCCTCATCATGGTGCGCACCCAAAAAAGCCTCAGCAGCTTCAGCCGTGGCAGCAACCTCGGGAAGCTTCTGAGTGTTCGTGCTGACCTCCTGCTCCGCCACAATCGAATCAGGCAGAGCAGACTCAGGCAGGCTCGAAGGACCCACCGGCTCATCCACCGGCAGAACCTCACGGTCAATCACCTGCAGAGACACAACCGTGACATTGTCCGGAGCGCCACGCTCCAAGGTCATCGCAATCAGAGTGTCAGCAATCTCAGACAGGTCATCGGTAGAACGCATGACCTGCTCAATCTCCGACAGGGACACCACAGCATCCAAACCATCCGAAGAGAGCACCCAGCGCTCGCCGGGAACAGCGTCCAGAGTCTTCAACTCCAGCTCAGGGGACGCGTCAACATCACCCAGAACGCGCATAATCACGTTCTTATGCGGGTGGTTCTCCGCCTCCTGCGGGGTAATACGACCCTCATTGAGCAGGCGCTGCACAAACGTATGGTCAGTAGAAATCTGCTCAAACTCGCCATCAGCACCCGGACGCAGACGATACGCACGCGAGTCACCAATATGGGCGAACTCAATGCAGTCACCGTCAATCAGCAGGGCAGTACAGGTCGTACCCATACCCGCCAGCTGCGGATCATTTGCCGCCAGCTCATTAATAATCAGGTTCGCGCTCTGAATCTCATCAGCCAGATAAACGCTACCGGTACCATCCTCAAAGTCAGGATGGTCAAGCGGAGTCAGATTCAGAACCGTCGTAGCCGACGCGACATCGCCGCCCACGTGGCCGCCCATGCCGTCAGCAACGACCGCAAGGAAACGACCACCGTAGCCGGAGTCATCATTCTTCGAGCGTTTCAGACCCGTATCAGAGCGGGCCTCAAAACGAAAAGCAATCTTCATACACTAGCCCCTCAACTGCATGGTGGTACCGCCAACGCGGAAATCATCACCGGGCTCAATCGGGGTCGCACGAGTCAGACGCTCGCCATTGACGAACGTACCATTAGTAGAATTCAAATCCTCCAGGAACCAACGGGAACCCTGAGGGAACAGGCGCGCATGGCGACCCGAGGCGTAATCATCCTGCAGAGACACCTCAATGTCATTAGCGCGGCCAATAGTAATCGGCTGGTCGCCCAGCTGCATCATGGCGCCAGCCTGCGCACCGGCAGTAATCACAAGCTGCGAAGGGCGAGTCGGCGGAGGCACAATATGGGTAGCCTCCGGAACTGCATCAACCGGCGCCGCACGATAGTTCTTACCCAAACCAAGGTCACGGCGAGCAGCCGAAACCACCAGGAAAACAAAGAACCAGATGAGCGCCAGAAAAGCGTAACGAAGGATAGTAACAGTCAGTTCGGACGCCATTAACGGACACCTCCGGTCGAACTATGGAAGATGATGCGGGTATTACCCATGCGAAGCAGCGAACCGTTCGCCAGCACCACCGGCGCACGCAGAGGCGCACCATTAATCAACGTGCCGTTGGTAGAACCCATATCGGTGGCGACCACCGCACCACCCTGCATCGAAAGCTGCAGGTGACGGCGAGAAACACCCTTATCGTCCAGACGAAAATCAGCATCAGAACCGCGGCCCAGCACAAACGGCAGGTGGTTCACCGGGTGCATGCGACCCTCAATCTCCAAGAAGAAACGGGGAGCTGCCGTTGCCGGGGGTGCTACAGGCATGCTCGGGCGCGCCGCAGGAACCTGCTGAGGCGCAGGGCTCGGTGCGGGCTGCGCCGGCTGAGCAGCCGGCTTCGTAATGCGGGTCGGCAAAGAAGACTCACGCGGCGGACGCACCGGCGCATAGTTAGTAGCACCACGCAAAGACGGGGACGCCGGAGCCTCCGGCACAGAGAACGGCTCGAAAGTCGCAACAACCTCAAACTCGCCCTCAGAGAGAGAATCAAGAACATTGAAGGTCACGCGAACCGCGCCAATGAGGGTGTAACCCTGCGCGCGGGCGTGCGAAATCGCCAAATCGCACAGCTCAACAGCGAACGGGTTGCCCCACTCGCGCACGCGCGGGAAATCGACCGGCGCGAAACGCAGAGTGTAGACATTAGGAGCCATAGTGCGGCCACTGCCGTCCACATAGGACTCGTCATCCATCATGATGCGGACGCGGTTAGCGACATCCGCCTTCGCAAAGGTGCCGAAGCCCTTGGAAAGGCCGACAGTGCGACCGATGCCTTGCTCCAGCTTGCCCAGCTTGTCGAAAAACTTCATGCCGCCTCCTTCTCAACGACCATTCCGAGCAACAGACCGCGCAAACGGTCTTTATCCGAAAGGCTCAGTTTAACGAGCGTGTCTGTGCGTTAGCTGTGTGTCCTGTGAATGAACACACCCGATTCTATTTTAGGTGATGCACTCGCCATCGCTCTGGAACCCCGTCATTTAGCGGGGGATTGGTTATGGATATGAAAAAATCCCCGGTTCTTTCGAACCGGGGATCGTTGGTGCGCGAGGGGGGAGTTGAACCCCCACGCCCTCACGGGCACACGGACCTGAACCGTGCGCGTCTGCCTATTCCGCCACTCGCGCATGTGTCTTACGGTGTATCACCGCAGGCAACACATAAAACTATACGGACCGCATGCGGTGCTGTCCAATTGAGAGAGTGTGACCTTCGTTACTTATTATTGGTGGGGGTGTCAGAAAGAGCCTCCGAAGCACTATCGGATGTACTACCGGACACTTCACCGGAAGCAGCTGCAGTAGAAGTAGCCGCGGAACCCTGCGCCATACGCTCCTGTTCAGCACGCTCCCGGTCAATACGCTCCAAACGCGCACGCAACAACCACGTCACCGGACCCACATACGGCAGGCACAACACCAGCAGAAGCCACTTCAGCTTCTGCACCTCCGAAAAATGCGGGTTCCGATGAATCGTCACCAAGCACAGCAGCGCCAACGCAATACCAGCCAGAAACACAACCGTGACCACCAGTTCCAGTACGGCACGCCATTCCATAAACCCTCCTAATATCCTTCCTAAGCATACAGACCCATTGGGACCGTATTAGGAGCTCGCAGACACTCAGAATAGTCCGAGGAGGCGCTCAGCGCCCACCGCGCTGATGGGCGCCTCATACACCCTCACACACGCCTCGGGCGTGTAAAAGGGTCCGCCCCGCACACAGCAGGACGGACCCTCCACAAAGCCTATACAAAGCTTAGAAACTAGCGCTTAGCCTTCTTAGCCTTCTTCGCCGCACGACGCTCAGCAGCCTTCGCATCATACTCAGCCCAGAACTCACGGGTAGTCACCGCATCAGTACCATCCCACGCCGCAAGATTCTTCAACTCAGGCATATCCGAAGCCTTGAAAATCGGTTCCAAACCAGCCTTACGCTGAGCCTCATAGTTCTTCAACACCGCAACAACCTGCGGAGTCATCAATAGAACCGCCGTCAAGTTCACAATCACCATGCCGGCATTCAACATATCCGCGGTAGTCCACACCAGATCCAGCGAAGAAATCGCGCCGAAGAACACAAACACGAGAACCAGCGCACGGAAAATATTCATCGGCAGCTTACGCTCAGTCACGAAACGCATATTCGACTCGCCGTAGTAGTAGTTACCAATCACAGTCGAGAACGCAAACATGAAAATCGCGATAGTCAGGAAGTGAACCGCCCAATCGCCCAGCTGCATAGCCAACGCCGACTGAGTCAGCGACGCACCACGAGAACGATCACCATAAGTCGGGTTCGACAGCAGAACAATAAACGCAGTCACAGTACACGCCATCATGGTGTCAAAGTAAACACCCAAAGTCTGCACGTAACCCTGCTTAGCCGGGTGAGAAATAGTAGCGGTCGCACCAGCGTTCGGAGCGGTACCCATACCCGCCTCATTAGTCAGCAGGCCACGCTTCATACCCCAAATCACGGCACCCATCGCGCCACCGGTCACAAACTCCTTAATACCAAAAGCACCCTGGAAAATCATCAGCAGCATCTCCGGAACCTTGCCAATGTTCAGCAGAACAACCAGCAGACCCAGCAGCAGATACAGCACCGCCATAATCGGCACCAGCCACTCAGTCACCGAAGAAATCGCGCGAATACCACCGAAAATAATAGCCGCAGTCAGCGCCACCATAATCAGACCAATAGTGATGCGGAAACCCATCGAGTTAGTACCCGAAACATCAATGCTGAACGAGTTCGCCGTAGCATCCACCACAGCATTCGTCTGAACTGCGACAAACACAAACGCGTAAGTGACCACAATGAACGCCACGAAGATGTAACCCATCCAACGAGCATTCAGACCGCGCTTCATGTAGTACGCCGGACCACCAATATAGGAATCCTTACCGCGCTCCTTGTACAGCTGACCCAGAAGGGACTCCGCAAAAGCGGACGCCGCACCAACAGCAGCAATAACCCACATCCAGAACACAGCACCCGGGCCGCCCATAGCAATAGCCAAAGCAACACCCGCAACAGTACCGGTACCCACACGAGAAGCAGCCGAAACAGTAAACGCACGGAACGAAGAAATGCTCTTCTTACCGTCAGCCTCACGAGCAACCGGGTCACCCAGGACACGAACCATTTCCTTAATGGAGCGCCACTGCACACCGCGAGTGCGGATCGTAATGTACAGACCAGCCGCAATCAGAGCGTAGTAGAGGAAATTACTCCACATCCAGTTCTGCACGGCATCCACGGAGGAAGTCAGTTCCGCAGTCTGCGTATTAATGTCCCCGATGATATTCAGAAGAAAATCCACTCGGCACTCCAATCTTGAAAGCAAAAAGCCCGCACGCTCAAATCCGAAAGACGGACAACGTGTGGGCTACATTGCTGGGTGGCGCGGACTCAAAGCCGCGTAACGGAGACAGATACACTCCGTATGATTAGTCACCTCATTGTGGGGTGCGCAACCCTCACGGAGCAACTTAAAAAAGGGGTCAAATGCAAAATGTAACGAATACTTAATATATGGACAGAGTAAATATAGACTCCGTGGAGGTGTTGACGGCACCGGCAGGGCGGGCACAACAAGCCCGGCACAAGGTACAAAACCTCGCACCGGGCATAGCGAATAAACGGGGGTCTCGGCCGGGCTACGAACGCTCAGGCTTCACAAACGGGAACGACAACACCCCACGAATCTGCGTCTGAGTCAACAGCATCACCAAACGGTCCACACCCAGACCCAAACCACCCGTCGGCGGCATACCCGTCTCCAAGGCGTACAGGAAATCCTCATCCACCTCCATCGCCTCCAGGTCACCCGAAGCCGCCTTCAACGACTGCTCCGTCAGGCGCTCACGCTGCACCAGTGGATCCGCCAGCTCCGAGTAGGCACAGCCCATCTCCATGCCGTTAATCACCAAATCCCAACGCTCCGCCAAACCCGGAACACTACGATGCGGCGCCGCAAGCGGACTCGTCTCCGCAGGGAAATCCGTATAGAACGTCGGCTCCACCGTATGCGCCTCAACCAGCTCACCATACAGCTCCTCAACGATGGCACCCGGACCCATACCCTCATGAACACGCACACCGTGCTGCTGCGCCAAAGCCAGCAACTCCTCAAAATCCGTCTGCACATCCACTCGGCGACCCAGCGCCTCCGACAGAGCATCACACACCGACACCACACGCCACGGCGCTGAAACATCCGTTACCACGCGCTCGCTCGAAGCCTTATGACCCAGAGGCAAAGACACCGAACCAAACACCGCCTGAGCGGCATCCTTAATCAGACGCTCCGTCAACTCACGCATCTGCACATAATCCGCATACGGACGATACGCCTCAAGCACCGTAAACTCCGGATTATGGGTCGCATCAGCACCCTCATTGCGGAAATCACGACCCAGCTCATACACCGGACCGCTACCGCCCACCACCAGGCGCTTCAGGTACAGCTCCGGCGCAATACGCAGCGTCAGATCCTCACCGTACGCATTGATATACGTGCGGAACGGGTGCGCGCTCGCGCCACCGTGCACCGTATGCAGAATCGGGGTCTCCACCTCAAGGAAGCCCTCCGCATCCAGGCGGGCACGCAGTGCCTTAATCACCGCGGTACGCAGGCGCAGATTCTGCATCTGGTCCGGATGCACCAACAGGTCTGTGGAACGGCGACGCAGGCGCGCCTCCGGGTCAGTAAAGGAGTCGAAGGGGATGGGGTGCAGGCTCTTCGACGCCATGTACCAGGAGGCGGCAATCAGCGATGGAGTGCCGTTACGGCTCACCCCGTAAGTGCCCTGCACGATGATGATGTCGCCGGTATCCAGGTTGCGGGAGGCGAGGCTCAACGGGCGCTCGCCCACCAGGCTGCGTTCCATGACGACCTGAAGAGTTTCGCCACCCTCAATCAGGGTCGCAAAGAGGACTCCACCGTGGTTGCGAAGCGCGCGAATACGCCCCGAAACCATGAATTCTGAATTTGGAATATTTTCAGAAGAGAATATACGCAGGGCATCCTTCACGCCCAGAATAGGCGCACCATTACTGCGTATCTCACCACCCAGCGGATACGGATCCATGCCCGCCGCACGCAGCGCCTCCAGATGGCGCAGACGGTGCTGAGTCTGATCGCTACGCGACACCTCAGGAAGCTCTTCCACAGAAGCGAGCTGCATCTGGCGAAGAGCCTCCAGCTCATCTGTAGAAAGAACCTGCTCCTGATCCTGCAAACGGCGCGCCGACAGATTCGGCAAAAAGCCCTCCGCCATACCCGACGCAACCACAACATTCGCCATCGCCAACGTCGGCTCCGTCGCCAAAAAACGAGGAACCCACAGCGGGGCAAACTTTAGATTGAAACGATACAGGCGGCGCAACTGCAGAAAACGATCCAGCACACCCAAAGAGCGGGAAGCAAAACGGTTCCACGCCGACGCACCCACCTGATCAGCAGCCTCAAAAATATGGCCAAACATCGCAAAATTCAGCGACACCCGACGCACACCCAAAGACGCCGCCTGCTCCATCAGCGACGCCACCATAAACTCCACCACACCATTAGGTGCCTCAGGGGAGCGACGCATAACATCCAAAGACAGCCCCGTAGGACCCCACGGGACGAACGACAGCAGAGCCACCATCTGACCAGCCTCATCATGAGCTGACACCAGAACAGACGAAGAATCCGCTGGATCATTCACACGATTCAGAGCCATCGAGAAGCCACGCTCCACACGCCCATGACGCCACGCCGAAATATTCTCCGCAACCTGCTGACGCTGCTGCTCGTCCAGCTCCGCAAAGCGACGCATCTGCGCCGTGT
>NZ_KV810730.1:0-878 GCF_001812895.1 Rothia sp. HMSC069C04 | reverse complement strand
TCCTCCACCGACACCGGCGACAAACCCCACGGATCCACCAAAGAAACCGGGTTACCACCAACCAACGAGAACGGGTCAGCACCCCAACCAGCACCCACAGGCGCGCTCAGGGGATCAGGTGCCGTAAAACGAGCCACACGCGAATCCACCACGCGGGCACCCAACACCTCAAAACCCGTAGAACCCAGCACCACACCCGAAGCCGCAGACACACCAACCAGCGAATCCGGCAATACAGGCGCACCACCAGCACCCTGAGCAGAAGGCACAGCAGGCGCAACAACACCCAAAGAAGCCCAACCATACGGATCCAACAAACCGGCACCAGAACCAGCACCAGGCACCAACGAACCCACAGAAGGCATCGACGAGCCAGCCACACCCAACACACGCGGAACGAACGAGTTCTCATCCCACACCAGCGGGTGCATCACCGAAGCATCAAAACCAGCCACAGAACCCGCATTAGCGCGAGCATCGGTTGAGGGTACACCAAACTCGGGTACACCAGCAGGCGCACCACCGGCAGCAAGTACACGACCATCAGTAGAAGCGCACAGCAGCGAGAAGGACACAGCAGAATCGTCAGCAGAACCCCACGACGCCACCGAGCTCACAAACCCAGCCGCACCATAGGTTAAGGACGAACCAGAACCATCCGAAGAAACCTGCAGAAGACGCGAATCATTACCGTCATACGAGAACACGCTCGTCGCAACCGGCACCAAAGTGACGCCCTCAAGTTCCACAGACTCCGGGCACTGCGGAAGCCACGCCTGAGCATCCTCAACAGCAGAGGCAAACTCAGCCGACTGGGAATCAGCCTTCGCCTCATCCTGCACGCCATAGACGCACACTGCACGAACGCGGGCACCCTC
>NZ_KV810729.1:0-49063 GCF_001812895.1 Rothia sp. HMSC069C04 | reverse complement strand
ACCCATGCCGACTGGGGAGGAATCCCGCCGCAGCAGGTACGCCTCGACACCCTCATCACCACCCAAAAAACCCTCAACCTCGAGACCCTACTCGCCGAAGACTCCACCTTCTACGGCGACCTCTTCCCTCACGTCGTCAAATGGGGAGGCGAACTCTACCTCGAAGACGGCGTGCACCGCGCACTGCGTAACGCCCTGCACCGCCGCGCCGTCATGTATGCGCGCGTACTGGACCTGGACTCAATCTCCCCGGCGCTGCTGCCCGGCGCGTAAAAACCTACTCGCGTAAAAACCTAACCGCGTAAACGCCTACCCGAATACAGAAAATGCCGCGGACCGATGCAAAGAAGCATCAGGTCCGCGGCATTTTTGTGACGTATAACTGAGCTACGTTCCGCTACGCAGAGATACCACGCTTAGGACGCAACCTTCAGGCCCGCCTCCTGCACCGGGGATTGCTCCGGCAGGGACTCCTCGGAATCCAGGCGAACCGGGTTGCCCTCGGCGTCAAAACGCGCGCCCAGGCCCATCTGAATAAAACGGATAGTATTCAGAATCTGGCGCTCACGGGTTTCCTCATCCGGTGCGTCCTCGGCGCGACCGGCGCTTGAGGAGAGGGAGCCGTGCACGAGCATCGCCAGTTCGCGAATGTCGTTCTTCGGAATGTAGTTCTCGGCAATGGCGGCAGAAAGAATATGCGCGAGCACCATCTGCAGCTCGTGAACGTGCTTGCCGAGCTTCGCGTAGGACTCGGGGGAGAGCATGGAGCGCATCGCAGGGCCCGGAGGCAGGTGGCGGCGCGCCAGGTCGTTGATTTGCAAGCGAATGTAGACCGCGAGCTGGTCAATCGGGTTTTCGATGCCCTCCAGGCCGACGCGCAGCTCGTTGAGGAAGCGTTCGGTCTCGTCCAGGGCGTAGGCGACCAGCAGTTCGCCCATGTCGGCGAAGTAGTTGTAGACCGCGGTGCGGCCGATGCCGGCGTTCTTGGCGACGTCGGTCATGGTCAGGCCGGAGAGGCCGCGGTTGTAGAGGATCTCGCCGAAGGAGTTGAGGATGGCGCGCTTGGTGTTTTCGCGCTGGGCGGCGTTGGTTGCTGCAGAAATACGAGGCATAGTGACACTCTACCCCAAATCGTCAGCAAATGACGAATTTATTGAATGTGTCACCAAGAAATTTGCCCAATCCATGCGAATTTTCACAAATATGACAGAACGACCGGCACTACAAGAAGCCCAAACGCGTAGCAGCCGCCAAATCAGCACCCACCAACGACGCAATCGGATACCCCGTATGGCCACGCCCCGGAGTCACCTGCAACAAAGTCCGCGCACCCAAACCCTCGTAGAACGCACTACCCTCCTGCACCGCAATCCGCGCCGACCAACTCCCCTCAGAACTCGTCGCCATACGCCGACGACCCGACGGCGAACGCCCATCCAACACACCCACATGCCAGCTCATCAACAGATGCGCATGCGAAGAAGGATTCAGCGCAGCCCGCTCACGCACCCGAGCCGGCACGCCGTCAGCACCGCCTCCACCGATGAAAGTCGCGCCGCCTCCGCGAATCCAGTCAATATCGTGCGACAGCAGCTCGTAGCTGAGAAACTCCGCACCACCTGAATAGCCCGCAAGCCAGACGCGGCTCATATCCACCTTGTACGCCAGGGCAATCTCCTCAATGAGGGCGCGAACCATCCTGCCGTTCGAGCGGGCACGAACCCACCAGTTATAGGTCAGCGGAGGCGCATAAGAATCACCATCGGCCAGGCGCGGATCCCGCAAACTACCCGGCGACAACACCGGCACCGACAGCATATTGAACTCAGCCGCCACCTGCGCCAACTCGGCACGCAACGGGGAGTCGCGGCGCAACAGACGGCTACCCACACGGGAGAGGTGGTCGCCATCAAAATAGAACAGCACACCGGGCGCATACTCAGACTCGGACAGAAGGTGCAGGTTATCGACCCGATAGTAGATATTGCGGCCGCGATGCGTAAACGACCGGTAGCCGAGCAACTCAGACGAAGCCAGAAACACCGGCTCCAGCAGGGAAAGACCGGTGCGCACAGCCTGCGCCGCATAGGCAAAAAGCGGATGCAGACGCGGAATATGCGCGCTCAGCCGCCGCTGGTTACGGTGCAGCCGCCTCCGCGCTCGCCGTATAGAGCCCCGAATCGAGCGGCGCACCGAGGCACGCAGCACACGCCCCGTCTCCAGCGGGGACGCCACCTGCCCGGTACGGTGAGCGCCGCTGCGGTAAACCCCGCTGCGGTGAACTCTGCGGCTCAGTCTCTTCATATCTCCATTGTAAATGTGCGGGTTCTGCCGCTGCCGGGATAAGGCGGCTCCGCAGGCATCCCACGCCGGGTAACCGGGTGCATGCGGAGTCCACACTCTTGAAAGGCGTCCACACTCTTGAAAGAGGCGCAGAAACCTGCCGCCAGCACAGCATATAGGTACTATTAGATAGGCTCGGGTGGCAGACGAGCCGGTGAGTAGCGCCCTGCATAGCGCGCTCACCCACCACGCGTGAGGGCTCGTACCTTACGTGAAGAAACACATCGCATGAAGAAAGACTTGGGGAAAGTAATGGCTAAACCCGTTAGCGAATCTAAGGCTCAGACGAGCACCGTTACGGTGCCCTGGGCTGGTCGCCGCGGCTACTTTGATCTGCTGCTGGGCGCATCCTGCGTCATCCTAATCATCTCGAATATTGGTGCAACCAAGGGTGTGGAGTTCGGTCCGCTGCCCTTCGAACTGCCCCTGATTGGCTCGACCATTGTCACCGATGGTGGTTTCTTCCTTTTCCCGCTCGCCTACGTGATTGGCGACCTTCTTTCAGAGGTGTACGGCTTCAAGCGTGCCCGCCGCGCGATTGTAGCCTCCTTCGGCTCGGCTGCTTTTGCTGCCCTGTGCTTCTTGCTGATCGTGCACCTGCCCGCTGCGAGCTTCTACACCGGCCAGGAGGCATTCGCTAGCGTACTGGGCCCGGTCTGGCAGATTTTTGCGGGCTCCCTGCTCGGTTACCTCTTCGGCCAGACCCTGAATGCCTGGGTCATGGTGGCAATGAAGAAGGCAAGCAAGGGCCGTTTCCTGTGGCTGCGCATGATTGTCTCCACCCTGGTTGGTGAGCTGCTCGACACCCTCATCTTCTGCTCCATCGCGGCACCGGTGCTCGGCATCGACACCGTGGAGGCATTCATTAACTACGTACTGATCGGCTATATCTACAAGTGCCTGGTCGAGGTGCTCCTCATGCCGATTAGCTACCCGATTATTGGTTGGTTCAAGCGTCACGAACTCGAGTACGTGGCGTAAACTAACCTCCTTACAGCTGATGTGCGCAGCCGCCCGGCCTAACGCCTGGGCGGCATTGCCATTTCAGCTTTATTCAATACACAGCATGTCTAAGAAAGAGATACGTTATGTCTAAACTGCAGGGGAATATCCCCGAGCAGTCGGAGAAGAACGACTCGTTGAATCGTTCCCTCTCCCACGGCCAGTTGACCATGATTGCGATGGGCTTGGCGCTGGGTACGGGCCTGTTCCTGGGTTCCTCCTCCGCCATTAAAATTGCGGGCCCCGGCGCAATCATCTCTTACGCTATTGGTGCGATGATTGCGGCAACCATTGCTGCGTGCGCGGGCGAAATGTCCGTGCGTCACCCCGTCCAGGGCGGTTTCGGCACCATCGCGAGCCGATACCTGAACCCCTTTAGCGGCTACCTGACTCGCTGGGCGTATTGGGCATGCACCGTGCCGCTGGCTGGTGCTGAGCTGGTGGCGGTTGGCCACTACATGGCGTACTGGTTCCCGGATGTTCCCCTGGCTGTGTTCGTCGCTCTCTTCGGCGCGATTATTCTGGTGCTGAACCTGGTGAGCGTGAAGTCCTTCGGCGCCCTGGAGTTCCTGCTGTCTTCGATTAAGGTTTCTGCCGTCATCGTGTTCATGGTGATTGGTGTGCTGCTGGTGTTCGTGGGTCTGCCCGGTCACGCTGCGGCGGGTACCGCAAACCTCGTGAACGACGGCGGCTTCCTGCCCAACGGCCCGGCATCCATCTGGATTTCGATGGCTGTTGTCATGTTCTCCTTCGGCGGTGTGGAAATGATTTCTCTCTCCGCAGCGGAGGCGAAGGACCCGGCACGCTCGGTGGCAACCAGCGTGAAGGCAATGATTTGGCGCCTGTCCACCTTCTACGTGGTGTCCATGGCAATTATTCTGTGCCTGGTGCCCTGGCAGACCGCCGCACAGAACTCGGAGCTGACCGAGTCGCCGTTCGTGCTCGTCTTCTCTGAACTGGGTATCCCCTTCGCGGCGGACATCATGAACTTCGTGGTGCTCGTTGCTGCGCTCTCTGGCGCTAACGCCTCCCTGTACGCGGCAACCCGCCTGCTGCACGCCCTGGGCTCTGACCGCATGGCTCCCGCAGTGGCTGCCCGCACCTCCTCGCGCGGCGTACCGGTCGTGGCTCTGCTCATCTCCTTCACCGGCGTTGTCGTGGCAACCGTGATGGCTGTTGCCAAGATTGGTGACATCTTTGCCCTGCTCATGGCGCTGGTGACCCTGTGCATCCTGATTGTGTGGATCATGATTCTGCTGACCTACCAGGCGTACAAGAAGGACCAGAAGGATGCCTCCTCCTTCACCGTGCTGGGTGGCCGCGTCACCGCAGGTCTGGCTCTGGCGGGTGTCCTGGCGACCCTGGCGGCAATGTTCATGCTGCCCGGCTCGGGTGTCCAGGAATCCATCATGGTCGGTATCGTCTTCTTCGTGCTGATTTCTATTGGCTACGCCATCTCGTCGAAGGTTCAGGGCGGTTATGAGCGCCCCGACCTGGACGCTATGCACGCCGACGAGAACACCAGCGCGGCACAGCGCTAAATAGCGTGAAAGCCTCGCGAGACTAAAACATAGAAGGCACCGGATGGGGGAGTACCCCCGTTCGGTGCCTTTTCGCTTCTGTGCTCTAGACGGCGCCGTTCTGAGCGATGTGAGTGTGCCCGTAGAATAGTTAACTATTCGTACCCGTCAACGAGGTTAGAAGCCGCAGAAGCCGGGTGCGAGCACACATTGCACATCACGCCCCTAAGGCGTACTGACGGAAGGCACCTTCGTGTCCCACAACGACGATACCCGCAGCCACGCTGCAGCGGGGACCGCCGGATCGCGCACCCTGAAGCGTTCGCTGTCCCACGGACAGATGACCATGATTGTGATGGGTTCTGCGCTCGGTACGGGCCTCTTCTTGGGTTCGGGCACCGCCATTGCGATGGCTGGTCCTGCGGTCATTCTCACCTACGCTATTGGTTCTGCGCTCGCTTCGGTGATTGGCGCGGCAACCGGTGAAATGGCGGTTCGCTACCCTGTCCGCGGCGGTTTCGGCACTATCGCTACCCGCTACCTGGGCCCTTTCGCGGGCTTTTTGACTCGCATCGCCTACTGGACGGCGACTGTTCTGATTGCCGGCGTTGAGCTGGTGTCGGTGGCGACTTACCTGAATTATTGGTGGCCGCAGTTGCCTCTGTGGGTTGGTATTGCTGTGTTTGGTGTGGCGCTGATTGTGCTGAACCTGACGAGCGTGAAGTCTTTCGGCATGCTGGAGTTTTTCCTCTCGTCCATTAAGGTCATTTCGATTGTTGCCTTCCTGCTGGTGGGCCTGTGCCTGGTTTTCTTCGGTCTGCCCGGTCACGCCGCGGTGGGTACCGCGAACCTCTTCAACGACGGCGGTTTCATGCCGAACGGCCTCCAGTCGGTGTGGCTGTCGCTGGCTGTTGTGATGTTCTCCTTCGGTGGTATTGAGATGATCTCGATCTCTGCTGCGGAGGCGAAGGACCCCTCCCGTTCGGTGCGTTCCTCGGCGAAGGCGATGATGATTCGCCTGGCGACCTTCTACGTGCTGGCAGTTCTGATTGTTGTGGCTATTATTCCGTGGCGTTCGGCCTCGGGCATAGGCGATGCGGTGGATGCTTCCCCGTTCGTTCTGGTCTTTGAACAGCTCGGCATTCAGGGCGTGGCGCACTTCGTGAACTTTGTGGTGCTGATTGCGGCACTGTCGAGCGCGAACGCAAACCTGTACGCGGGTGCGCGTCTGCTACACTCCCTGGCGGCTGACGGCATGGCGCCTCGCCAGCTGGCTCAGGTGAACCGTGCTGGCGTTCCGGCTCGCGCCGTGTGGGCGTCGACCAGCGGCATGGTTATTGCTATTCTGCTGGCGCTGTACAGCCCGAAGGAAGCGTTCCTCTCCATGATTTTTGTGATCATGGTGTGCGCGCTGACCGTGTGGGTTCTGATTCTTTTCGCGTACATCGTGTACAAGCGTGTTGAGCCGGCGACCGATGGTTTCCGCCTGTGGGGTGGCCAGTTCACCGCAGCGGTGGGCGTTCTGCTGCTCTTCGCGGTGTGGGTTGCGCTCTTCATGGTGCGCGGTTCTATGGTTCCGGCAATTGTGGGCGTGGGCTACTTTGTGGTGCTGAGCCTGCTGTACTTTGCTCGTATCCGCCACACTCACGTGATTGATGAGCAGACCTTCGTGGAGGCTCAGCAGGCAACTGCCGAGTACGATGCCATGAAGTACGACGCTGATCATGCCCTGGAGACTGCGGCGAAGCTGGGCCGTTAGGTTCTGCAGCTGCCGGGAGGGCCGGTGTTGGGGCCTGCAGAGACTCCAACACAGTAATAAACGAAAAATACGGAAAATTTCTGGAATTCCTCGTAATAAAACCGTAAAAATGCAGTTGGCCCTCAGAGTGGGGTCTATCATAGACAGTGAACCGTATGATCTTGTATGCGTTCAAATGTCTGTGTGTTGGATGAGGCTCGAAAGCATCGTAGCTTTCGAGCCTCATCGCTTTAACTATCAAATATATTTCTAGCCCCCGAATCATTATCAGCTGATTCATTTGCTGTACCTTGCGGATTCGTACGAATAGCCGCCCCACAGCGGTGGGGGAGTAGAGTTAAAACCATGCAAAGCCACGAAAAGAACCGCGAAAACACCCCCGCCTCTGAGGTCGGTACCACCGACGAACTGCTGGTGCACGTACCCGCACGCTGGGGCGATATGGACGCCTACGGTCACGTCAACAACGTTGCCATCTTCTCGGTCATGGAAGAAGCCCGCGTGGCGCTCTTCGGCCCGCCGCCCTCCTCTGGGCAGAAGCCCACCGTGGCACCGCAGCCTCCGATTCCGCTTTTCGACCTGGTTGCCGAGGGCGTGCAGGCGCTTATTGCCGAGCACGGCATCCGCTACCTGGCTCAGCTACCCTACACCGGTGAGCCCGTGCCGGTGCGCCTGAGCGTGGAGAAGGTCAGCGCCGCATCCGTGCGGATTGGCTACTCGATTCTCTCCCCGGTGGACGGCCGCGAATGCGTGCGTGCCTTTACCGTGCTGGCGTTCTGGGATTCCGTGGCGGGGCGACTGACTCGACTCAGCCCCGAGCAGCGTGAACTGCTGAGCTCCTACTTGCCGCAGAAGTAGAGGGCGCTCCGCTGTAATAAACCGGTCTTGAACGGGGTCAAGCGTATGCTTTAAATACCTTCTGCAAAGGGTGCAAAAGGTTCATTCCCGGGAGAGATAACAATGTCGTTCCACCACACTCAGGCAGACTCCGCCAGCCGGGGTCGCCGCACGATGCGCGCCACCGGATGCGCCGCCGCCCTGCTCCTCGCCCTGACCGGCTGCTTTGGCGGTTCTCAGAGCGAAAACTCTTCGTCGAGCCCCAGCCCCTCCAACACGGCTAACCACTCGCAGTACCCGCTCCCTTCCTCCACCGCGTCGCCGACGAAGAAGACCGAGCCGACCGTCACCGAGACTCGGGTGTCCGCCCCCGCAGAGAGTGCCGAGGCGAAGGCGTCTGAATCCTCCGCACCCGCTGAGGCGAAGGCAACCTCTGCCGCGAACCCTACCGCCGCTGAGACTCCCCGCGCGCCCGAAAAGGTGGAGGCTGAGCGCGCCTCCGCCGGCGAGCGCTGCGGGCATATTGGGCGCAAAGGCTACCTGAAGACCGGCGCGGAAATCATGGTGCTGCGCGGTACCGTGGACTGCGCCCACGCCCTGGACGTGCTGACCGAGTACGTCACCACCCCGCGTGCCGACGACAACACGACCCAGCACCAGGTTGCGAAGGTTCAGGACGCCACCTGCTACTGGAACCCGCAGTACGAGATGGTTAAGAACCGTCGCGAGGATCGCGGCGCCCCCGAGTGCACCATCGGTGAGGATGTCGCCTTTGTGGCTCGCCTGGACAATCCGGATGCTCCCCAGATTCCCTTCCTCATGGAGCCCTCCTACTACGATTCCGGTGCCGGCTACTACCGTTTCAAGAGCGATGACGAGCGCACCCTCTGCGAGCTGAACCCCGCGGACGGAACCCTGGTGTGCGAGCGCCGCACCGGCGAGCAGACCGGCAACGGTAACGGTGCTGTCGGCCGCACTTTTGCCGGTCCGGTGGAGGTGACTCGCATGAACTTCCTGACCGGCGCCAGCGAGGTGAATACCGTGAATGAGTCCTCGGCTCTGCACGGGGAGACCACCACCGCAAACACGAAGATAATGCACGCCTTGGATGTGGTGATCTTGCCCGTTGCTGAGGGCAAGCAGCTGACCTGCTTGGGCGAGATTGAGACTGGCTCGATTAGCTGCCATGACGGAAACGGCCACACTATTCTGGTGCGTGGCAGGCACGAAGGCTAAGCGCCCGCGTCAGAATTATTGAGTTGCTAACGAGCTATCAATGAGTTGTGACTAGCTAAGGAGGGGCTCCCCGCACTGCCGGGGAGCCCCTCTTATTGCATTCCTCGTATTGCATTCTTCCCGCTGTGTCCCCTTCCCGCGGTGCCCCCATCCCGTTATACCCAGAGGGGTCACCCTGCGGGTCTCTAAGATGCCGTATATAGCTAGCTCACAGGTAGCGTCTTTAGAATACTGGTTAGGAACCCGAACCAATGACGCAGAAAGGTCACCATGCATCCGGCACAGAAGCACTCTACCCAGACTTCTTCTACTACCCTCCGTACCGCTCAGCGCTACAGCCCCGTAGCGCTCGGTGCCACGCTTCTGCTGGCGCTGTCGGCATGCTCCGGAGGCGCCACCACCGCCTCCCCGAGCGCCACCGCAATCCCTAGTCCCAGCGCTACGAGCGCGAAGGCGACCCCCACTCGCACCGTAACGGTCACTGAAAGCACCCCGACTGCCGGTACCGTGCACACCCCCACCGCGGCGGCTACCGTGAGCCCCGGAACCATCACCACCGCAAGCCCCACGGCGACCGCGCAGGCGAGTGCGGCGTCGAGCCCTTCCGCATCGGCTAAGGCGAATACTTCGGCGAGTGCAGTGGCGAGTGCGTCGAGCACCGCGAGCCTGTCCAGCTCGGACGTTCAGTCCGCGGGTGGTAGCTGCGGCAGCATGGATGCTACCGGCTACCTGAAGCATAATGCGACCGTGCAGGTAGCCTCTGGCGCGGTGGATTGCCTGTTTGCGCGTGAGCTGATCCGCCAGTTTGTGGTGCAGAACCCCGCCGAGGTGACCGATAAGGCGAATGGTGAGCGTACCGTCATGTCGGCGCGCTGCTACTGGAAGCCGGGCGACGGCGCGGATCGTGCGACCCCCGAGTGTGTGTCCCTGGATGGTGGCAGCACCGTCATTACCGTGAAGCTGACCAACTAGTTTACGATTCCCACCCGGCAAGGCACGGGTATTAAACACAAGCGCCGCGTTGACGTATCATTCGTCAACGCGGCGCTTTAGTATTCCCACCCGCAGGCGGGCAGAATCAGAGCTGGTGCGAGTTAGAACTCTCCGCGGGCACGGGTGGCAAGCACGTTATCCAGGCGGGCGAAAGTCGAACGCCAGGTGGTGCGTACCTCCTCGTGAACCGAGGCGGGCATGGGGCCAATCTCAATAACGATGCGGGTACCGGCTCCCACGCCGTCGGCGGTAATCACGGTTTCGGGGAAGAAACGGTGACGCTGGTACACCAGCACGCTACCGGGGTTGCCCAGGTGGTCGGGCAGCTGCTCTGCGTATTCGAGCTCCTTGAACGGTTCAATGCTCAAAAAGCGGCTCTGCAGAATGCAGGACACCGAGGGGTCAACCTCGTTGATCATGGACAGACGCTGCAGACCGCCGACAACGGGCTCCACGACAACGTCGGTGGGGCGCACATGCCAGCCGGCGGGGCCGTACCAGCGGACCAGCAGTTCGGGATTCAGGTAGGCGCCGAAGACGTCCTCGACCGGGGCTGCAATCTCGTGATCGAAGACGAGAAGCTCCTCATCGGGAACATGAGTGATGCTCATAGGGTTCTCCTTAAACGGGTTGAAGAGCGGGTTTAGGGCTTCTTGCCGGAGTAGTAGTTGCCGAGGAACTCGTCACGGTACTCGAAGTAGGTGCCGTCCTTGATGGCTTCGCGGGCGTCGTCCACCATGCGCACGATGAAACGCTCATTGTGGATAGAGGCGAGGGTCGCCGCCAAACGCTCGTCCGCCTTGAAGAGGTGACGCAGGTAGGCGCGGGTGTAGTGGGTGCAGGTGTAGCAATCGCAGCCCTCGTAGATGGGCGAGAAGTCCGCCTTGAAGCGCGCGTTGGTGATGTTGTAGCGGCCGGTGGGGGAGTAGACGGCGGCGTTGCGTGCCACGCGGGTGGGGGATACGCAGTCGAAGGTGTCTACACCGTTCTCGATTCCGACGAAGATGTCATCGGGTTCGGAGATGCCGAGCAGGTGGCGGGGCTTGGATTCGGGCAGCTCTTCGGCGCACCAGCGCACGATGGTACCGAGGTTTTCCTTCTCGAGCGCACCACCGATGCCGAAGCCGTCGAAGGGCATGGAGCCGAGGTCCTGGCATGCCTTGCGGCGAAGGTCCTCGTACTGTGCACCCTGAATGACGCCGAACAGTGCCTGGTAGGGTTTGCCCACGCGCTCTTCAGTCAGACGCTGGTGCTCAGCGATGCAGCGCAGCGCCCACAGGCGGGTGCGTTCGAGCGCCTCCTCCTGGTAGCCGCGGGAGTTGTAGAGGGTGGTCAGCTCGTCGAAGGCGAACATGACGTCGGCACCGATCTGGTGCTGAACCTGCATGGACACCTCGGGGGTGAAGCGGTGAATCGAGCCGTCAATATGCGACTTGAAGTTCACGCCGTCGTCGTCAATGTGGGCGAGGCGTTCCTTGCCCTTTGCCACGTCGTCGTCACCGAGGGGGCGGCCGTCGGCGCCCTTAGCGTCCGCGACGGTACCCATGTCGATTACCTTTTTGAAGCCGGAGCCCAGGCTCATGACCTGGAAGCCGCCAGAGTCGGTGAAGGTGGGTCCGTCCCAGTTCATGAATGCGCCCAGGCCGCCTGCCGCGTCGAGGATTTCGGGGCCGGGCTGCAGGTACAGGTGGTAGGCGTTGGAGAGCAGAGCCTGAGCGCCGAGCTCCTTCATGGATTCGGGTAGGACCGCCTTGACGGTTGCCTTGGTGCCCACGGGGGTGAAGGCGGGGGTCTGGATCTGTCCGTGCGGGGTGGTGATGACACCGGTGCGTCCGCGGAACTGTCCGCCGTTGGCTTCTACACGTTCAGCGCTGGGGGAGGCGGTGTCCGCCAGGCGGCTGGTGATGGTGAAGCCAAAGTCCTCGGTGGGGAAAGAGTTATCTAGAACGCTCATTCTTCTCTCGATTGTTTGCTTTCCGTCTGAATGTCTATACCCTAGCCTACCGGAAAACCCCGCCTCTCTCGCCGGAGGCGGGGTTTTCGCGGGTACCGTCAGGCTAGGGTACAGCCAGGCTGAGGTACAGGCAGACTAGGGTACAGGCAGGGTGGCTGGGTTTAGCTCGCCCTAGCCGGTGAAGTTAGCCGGCGAAGTCGCCGAGCATGTCCACAGTCGGCACGAAGAAGAGGGTGCCGGTCACCGCGGTGCTGAAATCCAGCAGGCGGTCGTAGTTGGCGCCGTCCACTCCCATGAACATGTTCATGAGCATCTTCCTGACGGTCGAGAAGGTGCTGGCGTAGCAGATGAAGTAGGTGCCCAGCTCGTTGTTGCCCACGGTGCCGAAGGGCATGTTGTCGCGAATGACCTTGAAGTCGTCACCGATATTGGCGATGGCGGAGTGCGAGTTGGCGGGCTTTTCGTCCTCGCTCATCTCGATGTCGTCGTGCTTGGAGCGGCCGATGACCTTCTCCTGCTCGGAGACGGGCAGGGCATTCCATGCGGTCATGTCGTGAATGTACTTCTGCACGAACTGGTAGCTGCCGCCCTTGTACATGGGGTCGTTGTCACCGACGAGACCGAAGTATTCGCGTGCCGCGGGGGTCTGCGGGTTTTCGGTGCCGTCCACAAAACCGATGATGGAGCGGCCGTCCCAGTAGCGGAAGCCGTGCACCTCATCCGCGGTCTCAGCAATATCGCGTAGCGCCGCAGTAATAGCGGAGGCCATATCGTAGGCGACGGACGGCTGGGTCGCACGGATGTGGAAGTGCAGATCACCGGGAGTGGACACCGCGGTGTGCTTGGGGCCCCTAATCTCCTCAAATTCTTCGAGCTCCTGCGGCAGCGGCTTGGGCAGATCCAGGGTCAGCCACGCGCTGTGGCTGATACCCAGCACAATGCTGGCGTTCTCGGGCGAGTAGCGGTTTGCGGCGGTGTGGTTGAGGTTAATGACGAGCCCGCAGAGGTTCTGGAACCCCTCGATGAGTGCATCGTGAGCAATGTCTTTCTTGAACTTCCACACCATGAAAATGGTGTTAGCGTTCGGGCTGGCAGTGACCTGTTGTGATTCTGAAGCAAGCATAAAATTCACCGTACGCCCGTGCGTACGCCCCCGCAATGAATCCAGCCCTAACCTTCTGCACTGAACGGAGAAGATTAGGGCTGGGAGGCAAAGAACAGCAGGGTTTTAGGAACCGGGTCTTAGAAGCTGTACTTTAGAAGCCGCGCTTTAGAAACTGTGCCTTAGAAACTGCGGGAGGCGAGGTACCGCGCATGCGCCAGACGCGCCGCCGTCTCAAAAATAGTCCACGCTTGCACCTGAGCGGACATCTCCACCGGCGCACCGGGCTTCACAACCTTGCTCATCGGCTCGGTGAACCGTGGGGAGAACTGCACGAGCGCCTTACCGCGAATCTCATTCGGGTCAATGCCGTACTCATTCATCGGCAGGTCGGGGTCGAACTCGCGGCGACCCTCCCACAGGGCGCGTGCGGTCGAGTACACCAGGGTCGAGGCGAGCGCTCGCGCCTCATCACTGAGCAGCGGCGAGGACGCCGCCATGCCCAGGTAGCGCACGAGAATGCCGGTGAACAGGCCGCCGTCGCCGTCGCCGTGCGAGATGAGGATGCGGCGGCGCGCACCGGAGAGGAACTCCACCTCTTCGGTCATGTGCTTGACGATGCCGACGATGAGGCGCTCGGCGCGTTCTGCGGGGTCCACTTCGCAGGGCACGCCGGATGCAGCCAAACTCAGCAGGGCACCCAGGGCGGTTCCCTGGTTATAGGTGAATTCGCCGCGCTCGTATTCGTACTCGTCGCCGCGTACATTCACACCGTCAATATAGAGCGAACGTTCTGCATCCCAGAGGGTTTCGTTCATCCAGTCCATGAGCGCGGCGGCAGTCTTCGGGTCGCCCGCCCGCACATACGCCAGAGCGGTCGGCGCGGTCGCCGCAGCATTCACAAAATCACGCTTGGACTTACGCCAACTCATGCCGCCCACCGGGGAGAAGCCCTTTGCCAGCTGCTCGAAGAGAGCCGCGCCGGCATCCTGAGCGGCAACATCGTTCGCACCGGTCAGCTCAATGCAGAAGGAGTTCATGCGGCCCACCGCGAGGGTTAGCCACGCCATATCGTCAAAGTAGTCGTTAGCGAAGCGGCCGTAGTTACGCACGTTAATGCCGCGCAATAGTGCGCGGGCGCGGTGCAGCTGCTCCTGGGCGGCAGTAATATCGCCCTCGCGCAGGTGACGCTGACCGGCATCAATTATGCAGTCCAGCAGGTGCGCCTGCCACCAGTAGTGCCAAGCGCTCAGACGCTGGCTCAGCGGGCGCGGGTCGGGAACCTGTACCGAACCGATGAGGGCGCCGGGAACACCGAGGATGCGGTGCACGAAGGTGTCGGTGACGCTGTCGGCTGCGGTAGCGGCGTGCGAGGAGGTGCGCTGGGCGTACTCGCTAATCGACTCCAGAGACTGCTCGTTGTGGGAAGACGGCTGGGATTTCATGGACCCTCTGTAGTTGCGGTGAAGTATTACGTCTGAAATTATCCCACCTTTTACCCTCTGAGCGCCCGGATGCTGTGGGCGGGCTCTCGGGTGTGATCCCTTTTCGAGAGCCCGCCGAGAAGATGCACCGCGGGGAACGAGGTGAACGCCACTCAAAAACGGGTTAGGCGGCGGCAGCCAGCGAACGCCCGCTGTACAGGTCCACCTGTTCGCCGGTGATGGGGTGCTCAAAGTGCAGGCTGTACGCCAGCAGCTGCAGCGGGTACTCGGGACGGTCTGGGGCGTCGGGTAGCACCTGCGGGTAGAGCACATCGCCCAGAATGGGGGAGCCCAAAAGGTTCAGGTGCGCCCGAAGCTGGTGCGTCTTGCCGGTGTGAGGCGCCAAATCATAGAGCGCCCATTCTCTATTCGGTTCCGCACGCCAACCAGCAACCGCCTGCGCGCTCGGAGTGAAAGTCCGCAGAATCTTCGCGGTCGTCAGCGTATTCGGCTCCACACCCTGCGCCGCGCACTGCTCCTCAGAAAGCTGCTGAACCTGCAGCCGATCGCGAATCTTCTGAATATGCGAACGCACCTGCAGACCCTGCGCACTCAACGCCTGCTCGGCGGCGGCGGTATCGGCGGGTACCGGTGCCACGGCGCGGTAGGTCTTCGACACCTGACGGTGCTGAAACATCATCTGGAAGGGGCGGCGCGCCTCCACCGTCTTGGCAAAAAGCAGCACGCCCGCGGTTGGGCGATCCAGGCGGTGAATCGGAATCAGTAGCGGGTTCTGCTCGCGCACCCGCAGCTTGGTCAGCGCGGTCTGCGCAATATAGGAACCGCGCGGGGTGGTCGGCAGAAAATGCGGCTTATCAATCGCCAGCACGTGCTCATCCTCGTAGAGCACCGGCATGTCGGAGGGTAGCTGTGGCTCATCCACAAGCTCGCGGAAATACCAGATGCGCTCACCCGGCATATAGGGGCTATCGCCGGTCAGGATCGTGCCGTCGTCCAGGCGCACCTCACCGGTATTAAAGCGGGCGTAAATAATCTGCGGGTCGTTCGGGTAGAAGCGCGCAATCAGATAGTCCGCAATGGTTGCCGGAGCCGTGCCATTCGGGGTGAGTTCAGCCGGGAGCTCCTTGGGCAGTGGCAGGATCAGCTGAATCGGGTCAATGCCGTTCTTCTGAGCTAGCGGAGGGGTCAGCAGACGGCGATGCATGCGGCGTGCCGGTTTCGACTGATAGGCGGTGCCGGGCTGCGTGTGGGCGGTGTTCTGTGCGGGCATGGCTCTACTCTACCGCCTGCGCGGGATTGGCTCGGCGGCGGTACGGATGAGTCAGACTGAGCTGCATGCAGGCGGAAATATTACCGTGGGTTTGGGTGTGGGGTTGCGGAAATCAGATTTGTCTGACACTCATGAATGTTTGTGTGAACGTGTGGTTGAGAAAACGAAAACTTCACAAATTTTTGAAATTATTGGATATTTAATTTAAAAAAACTGCATTAATTTTACAAAAAACAGCGTTTAAGTGCGATATTTTCGAAAATGCTGTCAAATCAGAAACTAATAACCCTCAATTTAGACCCTGTAGTTTTTCTAATTATAAAAGATGTAAAGCAAATAAAGACCTGCTAACCTGGGCATCCTACGTCATAAAGGCCGTAATAAAGGCTGGAAACCGCCTTAAAGCGGTACGATTAAGACACAGAAGTTCGATATTTCGAACGAAGGGGTCGAAATGGGACAGAAACAGCGCAAGGATGCAGAGGTTAAAGGAACACCCCCAAATACAGCGGTGCAATCGGGCAATTCCAAAGCACCGGAAAATGCGATAGGAGAGGTTATGGAACATTCACAAAAGAATGCGGAGCCTCGCACCGGTGCCCTGCGTATGGAGCCGCACGAACGCGAAGAGCAAATTCTGAAAATCGCTGCAGAACATTTCGCTCGCCGCGGCGTGCTCGGTGCCTCCATGAGCGCTATCGCCCGCGACGCAGGCATCACCCGCGCCCTGCTCTACCACTACTTCCCCGGCAAGGACTCCCTGGCGGCAGCCGTCACCCGACGCGAAGCCAATGCAGTCCTTGAGGCTCTCGGCGAGCACCACGAAAACCCCGAGGAGGCCCTGCGCAATGCACTGCGCACCTACTTCCTCGTTGTAGCCGGTGTCCCCACCCCCGGTGGGGAGGACTTCCCGAACAACCCCACCGACTACCTCGAATGGATGCTTGAACGCACCGGCATGCCGATTAATGACCGCACCCGCGTCATCCTCGGAGGTTGGTTGCAACTCGTCGACTACTTCGCCCTGCACGTCGTGCAGCTCAACCCCCGCGATCAGCGCACCGTTCGCTCCCGCGGGCTCGGGCTTGAAGAAGCCATCGACCTGTGCCTGGGTGCCGTTGACACCCTCACCGGCGGCTACTAGCCGCCTCAAGAGGTGACAGGTCTACACAGGACTTCCCGCTCCGATGTTTGGTTACGTGCTCCACGGCAAAGGCGACGTGGACATCCGGGCGGTTATTCCTCCACCACGCCGCTTGCGACGTGGTGGAATCCGGGAACACCACCCGGTTCGTGAGTAGGGAAACATAATGCCCCGTACCCCCTTCAATGAGGGTGCGGGGCATTGTGATGCTCAAGTTGAGGTTGAAGAAAATAGTTTTATTCTGAGGCTAAGCTTGAGGCTCGGGCTAAATGGAACGGCGCAGTCTAAATGGAGCGGCGTAGCGATAAGCCGCGAACCGTCGCGTAGAACCCCTGCGCCTGCAGCGCCGCACGCAGCGCCTCCACCGGATGCTCTACAACCTCGCCGCCGGATGCGCCCAATGTGGATGTGCTCACCGTGTGGGTGCCCAAAAGCTCCACATCGTTGACCTTCTCCACCGAAATCTTCTCCGCGCCACCGGTGGACACCAGGCGCGCCAGGGCGGGGGCCGCCGCCTCCAGAAGTACCGGGTCGGTGGTGAAAGCCAGCAGGGTCTTCGCGCCACGCTCCACATAGAGCACCGGGGCGCCATCCACCAGCACCACGCAGGCACCCGCCTTGCGTGCCGGGCGGTGCTTCACGGTGCCCTCGCCCTTGTGCGCAAAGGAGGGAATCGCGGGCCAGCTCAGCGCCGCACCGTACGGGTTCGCCGGGTCGCTCGCCGCCAACAGGGTCACCGTGAACGTGCCGTACACCCGCTCCGTATCGGTACGCTGCGGGGCGTAGGCGCTCGCACCAAAACCCTGTGTCGCACCAAAAGCCTGTTGACCTGCGGGAATGCTGAGGCTATCGGCGGTAGAACGCAGCAGGTCCACCGTTGCGGGGGCGGCAAACTGCGCCGCACCCAAACCCTCAATAAAGTAGCCGCGACGCACCAACGCACGATCCTCAGCCGCCGAATAAATCCGGTACAGCTGCGAGAACCCGCCGGCAGAATCCTCCACCTGCAGGCACCCGCGAGTCAGCACACCGTAGCGGTCCAGCAGCAGGTCGGCGCGTGCGAGCGCCGCAACCGTCGCCTCCACCGGATCCTGCAGCAGTGAGTCCACGCGCGAGAAGCGGCCGCTATCCTGCGGGGCAACAGCGGGAGTGGCGGCATGGAGCCCGCCGCGGAGGGAATTGCCGCGCAGGGAACGCAGGCCGCGCCCGGCGGCAGGTGCAGAGTAACCGCTGGAACCATAATTATCAGCGCCGAAACCGCCCGCCATGCCGTTACCCATGGAGGCGCGCGCCGCCGCAATACGACCCGCACCGCGGCGACCCACCCGCGACAGACGCGCGGCAGGTGCCGGAGTCGGATGCGCACTGCGGACACCGGCAAGTACCGCTCGAACCGGAGCGAAACTATCGTTCGTCACCGCACCAGCCCACACCAAGCGCCACAGCGCCGCCGAAACCTCCGCCGCATCCGGGAAAGTCACCACCTGACCGGCAGGTGCCGCAGCGCTCATCAGCTGCGCCACCCGCTCACGTAGCGCCGGCATGAACAGGCCGCCATGAGCCAGCGCCTCATAGATGGCGTGCTCCAGCGTGCCCGGAGCCTGTAGCGCCTCCCAAAGCTCGGGGTTCTCCGCGCGCAACAGCTGCTCCGGGTAGTCCTCACCCAGAGTTAGCGAAGAACTCTCGCTCAAATGCAGGCGAATCCAGCCGTCAGACTTCTGTGCGCTACCGCCGCCGAGCTGCCCGGCGCCGGTGAAGAACACCCTGCCGCTCGCCATCAGCTCGTCCAGCATGTGCGGCTGGTAGCCGGGCACGCGTGCCGGAAGAATCAGCGTCTCCAGCGCGGAAGCAGGTACGCGCACACCCGCCAGCTGGTCGATGGCGGTGAGCAGATCCTCCGTGGCGGAGGCGGAATCTTGAGCCGCGCTATCAGCACTGTTTTCAGCGGCAGGGCTGAGGGGTGCCACCCTCTCGCCTACCACCGTGGCGGCACGGCGGGAGGGCATGAACGCACCGTAGGCGCTCGCCTCCGGAAGGGTCTGTGCAACCCGCACGGATAAAGAACGAACGTTCTGCCACGAGGGTAGGAATACACCATAGACCTGCGCCGATACCGGCTCAATCTCCTCACGCAACGCCGCCAGAGAACGGGCACGAATCGTGCGCAAAACCTGCGCATCCACCCACTCAACACCGGCAGACCCCAAGGCACGCAACACCTCGGGCAGGAACTCGCCGGAGCTCAGGCGGCGCTGCTGCTGAAGACGCTGCAACACCGGAGTCAGCACGCCCACGCCCACCGGGGTCAGGCGCGAAAAATGCTCCGCCGCCTGCTGCGCCGTAAAGGGAATGTGGGTGCGCGCATATCGAGAGACCAGATCCTCTAAAGGCTCCGCGACCGGCTCCAAAAGGGCAGTAGGAAGCGCCGCGGCGGGCATAATGCCCAGCCCATCGCGCAGACGCGCGGCATCCTCAACCACCGCATAGTACAGCTGCGGCTCGGCGGAACCGTCGGCAGCTCCCATGAACGAGAACGCGCGGCGCGAGCGCACCAGCTCTTCCGCCAGGGCACGCGCCTGATCCGTGCTGGCGTGCGCGCCGTACTCTTCGCCGTAGTTTTCAGAGTCCTCGGACTCGCCGAAATCTTGAGAACCTTGTGCCGCAGATTGAGCCCGCGGGTTGTCAGCCTGCAAGCGCAGACTCAACTCCCGCGCGCTCAACGGACCCAGCTGACGCAAAAGATCCGCCACGCCCTCCACGCCGCAGGCGCGGTAACGCTCATCCGTGCGCTGCAGACGCTGCTGAGTCTGCACCAGAACCGCCGGATCCAGCAGGTCGCGCAGACCGCTCGAACCCAGCAACTCAGCCAGTAGAGCCGGGTCCAGCGACAGCGCGGCGGCGCGACGTTCGGCGGCGGGTGCATCGCCGTCGTAGAGGTGCTCGGCAACGTACTCAAAGAGCAGGGTTCGTGCAAAAGGCGAAGGGTCGTTCGTCTCAACCTCCAGCATGGATACCGCCCGAGACTGCAACGAACGGTGCACCTGAACCAGCGCCGGAACATCGTACACATCCTGCAGACACTCGCGTGCCGTCTCCAAAAGCACCGGAAAATCAGGGTACTTACGCGCCACATCCAACAGCTGCGCCGCACGC
The DNA here is from genome assembly GCF_001812895.1 of Rothia sp. HMSC069C04. Taxonomy (NCBI): domain Bacteria; kingdom Bacillati; phylum Actinomycetota; class Actinomycetes; order Micrococcales; family Micrococcaceae; genus Rothia; species Rothia sp. HMSC069C04. Next base: position 29,305 of record NZ_KV810729.1, on the reverse strand, counting down.
TGACGCTGTTGCCACAGCGGGGTGCGCTTACCCGGATCACGGCGCGGCAACAGCAGGGCACGCGCCGCATTCTCACGGAACCGAGACGCAAAAAGCGCCGAATCGCCTACGCGTTCGGTGACAATCGCCTCCAGCTCGTCCGGGTCGAAAAGGAACAGATCAGCGCCGGGCGGCACATCCTCCATAGCGGGCAGACGCAGAATCAAGCCGTCATCACTCGCCATGACGGAAGCGTCCACCCCGTACCGCTCCTCAATGCGGGCGCGTACCGCCAGCGCCCAGGGTGCGTGCACCCCGTAGCCGAGCGGCGAGTGCAGGACCACGCGCCAATCGCCCAGTTCGTCGCGGTGCCGCTCTACAATCATGCGGGTATCGGAGGGGACCGCCCCGGTGGATTCGCGCTGCTCACGCAGGTAGGCGAGCAGGTTATCGACTGCCCAGGTGTCCAGTCCGAGCTGTTCGAGTTGCTGGCGGGCGGCGGCGCTATCGGTGGCGTCCAGGCTGGAGAGGGCGCGCGTGAACGTACCCGTCTGCACGCCCAGGGCGTAGGGGCGGCCCATGCGGTCGCCGTGCCAGAAGGGCAGGCGTGCGGGCTGACCGGGTGCGGGGGAGACCCGCACCGCGTCATGCGTAATTTCTTCGATGCGCCAACTGCTCGCGCCGAGGGTGATGACCTCGCCAGCACGGGATTCGTACACCATTTCCTCGTCGAGCTCACCCACGCGCTTAGGGCCGCGCTCCTCATTGCCGCTGACCAGGTAGACGGGGAAGAGCCCGCGGTCGGGAATCGTGCCGCCGCTGGTGACGGCGAGGCGCTGCGCACCCGGGCGGCCCTCAATACTGCCGGAGGGGGCTTCCTCGGTGGGGGTGCGGTCCCAGATGATGCGCGGGCGCAGTTCGGCGAATTCGTCGGAGGGGTAGCGTCCGGCGAGCATTTCGAGTACGGAGTCGAAGAGGGCGCGCGGCAGTTCGGCGTAGGGCGCGCTGCGGCGTAGCGCCTCGTACCAGGAGTCCACGCTGATGGGGCCCAACGCACAGGCGGCGACGGTCTGCTGCGCGAGTACGTCCAGGGGGTTGGTGGGGATGGCAAGCGGCTCGAGGGTTCCACTGCGCATTCCGGCGAGGGTGACGGTTGCGCCGAGCAGGTCGCCGCGGTGCTTGGGGTAGAAGAATCCGCGCGAAATTTCGCCCACGCGGTGTCCGGCGCGGCCCACGCGCTGCAGTGCGGAGGCAACCGATGGAGGTGCGGCCACCTGGATTACGAGGTCCACGTGGCCCATGTCGATGCCCAGCTCCAGGGAGCTGGTGGCGACCACGCAGCGTAGGGTTCCGCCCTTGAGCGCTTCCTCGATGAGGGTGCGCTGTTCCTTGGATACGGAGCCGTGGTGCGCGCGGGCGAGCGGTGGCACCTCGGCGATGTCGCAGATGCCCGCCGCGTAGTCTTCGGGGCTGATGCCCTGCTTTGCGAGCACGCGGTGTAGGTGAATATCGTTGAGTGCCGCGGTGAGCTTTTCCGCTAGTCCACGCGAGTTAACGAAAACAATCGTAGAACGGTTGTTCTCAATATGGTCGACGATGCGCTCCTGTACGCGCGGCCAGATGGAAGTCTCGGGACGCTCGCTATCGGCAGTTTCACGGAGTGATTCTTCCGGGATGGTGAGCGTATTTTTGGGCGCGGCGTTATTGCCCTGTCGCGCCGGGTTTGCCTGTCCGGTTTCTTGTCCGGTTTCTTGACCAGTTTCCTGCCCGGGGAATACGCCAATGGCATCTTCCAGCGTGTAGGGCGCGCTTGCCGGGGTATTCGCTGCGCTGGGGGCAGGCTGTGCCGCGCCCTGCGCCGAGCCGGCAGAAGTTGAGCCCCCGCCGCCCGGCACCTCCGAGGGCGCATATTCTGATGGGGCGTAGAGCCCCTGCCCGTAGTCGTTGGCGCCTCCGAGCGCCGCCATATTGGGTACGGGCACGCTCAGACGCAGGTCCCATTCTTTGGCAACCGGGCGGCTCATGATGGTCACCGGCTGAATGCCACCGAGGAACCGGGCGACCGCCTCCGGGTTTTCGACGGTTGCGGAGAGACCAATGCGCTGTGCGGGCTTTTCAAGGAGCGCATCGAGGCGTTCGAGGGATACTGCCAGGTGCGCGCCGCGTTTGGTGGCGGCAAGGTTGTGAATCTCATCCACGATCACGGTGGTCACGCCGGCGAGGGTGTTGCGGGCGGCGCTGGTGAGCATGAGGTAGAGGGATTCAGGGGTGGTGATGAGAATGTCGGGTGGGTTGCTGATGAGTTGGCGGCGTTCGCGTGCGGGGGTGTCGCCGCTGCGCACGCCCACGGTGATGCTCGGCTCGCCAGTGTCGTTGCCGCTCAGGCGGGTGATTCCGGCGAGGGGCGCGCGTAGGTTGCGTTCGACGTCCGCACCGAGTGCTTTGAGGGGTGAGATGTAGAGGATGCGCGTGCCGCCTGCGGTGCCGGCTTCGTGTTCGCGGTGTAGGGCGTCGAGTGCCCAGAGGAAGGCGGCGAGGGTTTTGCCGGAGCCGGTGGGGGCGATGATGAGGGTGTTGTTGCCGTTGCGGATGCTCTCCCAGGCGCCTTCTTGGGCGGCGGTGGGTGCGCTGAAGGTGGCGCGGAACCAGTCGCGTACGGGGGCGGAGAAGTGGGAGAGTGCGTCGGTCATGTATCTATTATGGCGGGGTTTATGGTGTGCGCCTCTTGAATTGTTGGGGGTTGGGGGAGGAAGATGTGCTTGACAGTGTCTCTACAGAGTATGTAATATTTTACCCGTAAAGTAATCGACTGCGAAACAACCCAAAGGAGCCTCACCATGACCCGCCTGACCGAAGAACAGCTCATCAGCCTCTTCCACGAGCCGCGCACCGTCTCCTCCTTCACCGAGGAGCCCGTCACCGACGAGCAGCTGCGCCGCATCCAGGAGCTGACCTTCTATGGCCCCACCGCCTTCAACAGCCAGCCCCTGCGCATCACCTGGGTCAAGAGCCCCGAGGCACGCGAGCGCCTCGTCGCACACCTGGCAGACGGCAACAAGGCTAAGACCCAGGCGGCACCGGTGACCGCAATCCTCTCCGCAGACGCAAACTGGGTAGAGCACGCTGACACCTTCAACCCCAACGCTGCCGGCTTTATCAAGGGCTTCTACACCACCGAGGAGCTCGCCACCCCCGCCGCTGAGCTGAGCGCTCACCTGCAGGCAGGCTACTTCATTACCGCAATCCGCGCCCTCGGCCTGGATGCCGGCCCCATGACCGGCGCAGACTTCGCCGGCATCAAAAAGGAATTCTTCGCGGACAACGCAGAAATCCCCTTCCTGGTCGTCAACCTCGGTCACGGTGAGGCTCCCGCATACCCGCGCGGTGCACGCTTCAGCCACGATGAGGTTGCTCGCTCCCTCTAAGAGCGCGCAGCTATGGTATGACTAAAGCTAAACCCTAGATTCAGACTTATAGACAGCTCAAGGGCGGTTCCCCATCACGGGGAACCGCCCTTGAACCATATGTGCGTTATACGCGCCGGTTTCTTAACCCTGAAATGCCGCGTTAGCGGGCACCAAACTGACCCACCGACAGCTGCGGAACAGACGAGGAACACGCGGTCGTATCCAGCGGAACAATCACGCCACCGGAACCGGAGGGAAGACCCACCAGGAAGCCCTGAACCGGGCGGCTACCACATGCGTCGCCGAAGCGTGCCGGGTACACCGAACGCAGTACCGCGGTGGTGCTATCGCCGGGGTTGAGGGTCACGCCCGCAGAGTTCATGTACTCATCAGAGGTGGAAGCCTCACGACCGACCCAGGTGCCCGAAGGACCCGCATGCACCACGCGCGGGTAGCCGCGCAGGGTGCAGGAAGAATCCGAAGAATTCTGGAAGTACAGGGTGTAGTTTCGGGCGCCGGGGGAGCCATCTCCAATGGACACCGAAATGTTCAGGTCGTCCAGATCGCACTGGCCGGGGCCTTCAGCAGTGTTGTTGGAGGAGTTCGAAGAACGATCCGAGGAATTCGACGAATTCGATGAGCTCGACGAACGTGAAGACTCCGAAGAATGGGAGGATCCGTTCGACGAATGAGAACCGGACTGTGAAGACGAGTCTGAGCTCTTCTGTGAATCCTGCTGAGAATCTGCAGAGTCGTCTGACTTGTTCTGCTCGGAACCCTCGTGGGAGGACTCAGAAGAATGAGAGTCAGAGTTCTGCTTCGACTTGTGAGTCTCGGTGTGGGAAGAAGACTCGGAGTGCTCAGAGGAAGAGCCGTGGTTCTCCGCCTCGGGGGAGTTCACCACGGTAATGGAGCCCGGAGTCACCGAAGGGGTAGCTCCGTCAGAAGCTACTCGAATCGTGCCGGGCTTGACCGAAGCCGAAGCACTCGGCTGCGCCGAGGTGCCTTCAGCTTCCTGACCGGCCTGGGACGCGCCGCATCCACTGAGCGCGAGCACGCAACAGAGGAGGGTGGTTGATGCGAGTACCTGAGCCGATTTAAACATGATTACATCGCCGCCTGCATTTGGATTTCTGCTCCGTCCATACCGGGGGCGTACTCGACCTGGCAGCACAGGCGGGAGTACTCGTTGGCGACATCGTCGACCATGTCGAGCAGGTCCTGCTCAGCTTCGGTACGTTCACCGGAAGCTTCGAAGTGCTCGGGGTCGATGAAGCCGTGGCAGGTAGCGCAGGATGCGTTACCGCCGCAGGTTGCGAGGACCGGCACACCGTTAGCCTGGAGGGCTTCCAGGAGGGTGTGGTGGTCTTCCCACTGAATGTCGTAGTTTACGCCTGCTTCGTCAGTGACCTTAATCGTTACGCCCATGCGTTCTCCTTCTTCTGTAGTGATGCGTTTCTATTGTAGAGGTAGGGGCTGTTATTCACCGTACTTTGTGGTGTATCCCCAACCCTACCGTCACGCATATCACGGGAACGCATATTAATTTTTATGCTGAATAGCATGTCTGTATTGCCCCCAGTCTACCTCTTAAATCCCTGACAATGCGGGATATAGCCGTATATGAATACTGCCCCCAGATGCAAAGACATGCTGGGGGCAGTATAAAGAACCGGCACGCAGGCGCGCTTTAACGGTGACGAAGACCTACTCTGATTCCTTCTCCGCAGCCTTCTCGGCGTCCTGCTTTTCTGCGCTGTGGTTATCGGAATTCTGGACTCTTCCTCCGGGGCCGCGCACAATACCGCGCACGCTATCACGCGGATCGGCGTAGCGCAGGTCGATACCGAAGGTATTGCGGATTTGGCGTGCCGAGTTCAGGTGCCAACGCTGCGAATCCGACGGAGTCACCGAGGTGACCGCCTTCTGACCCGGAGCCAGCTTCTCGTGGCGAATGTCGTAGTGCTTACCGCCCATGGTGATGGTGAAGCCGTGCTCCTGCAACAGCTGCACGAACGCATCCACATCGTGCGGGATCTTGCGGCCGCGCTGCCTCTTTGTGCCGCTCATCCTCGGCTGCGACTCGAAGGGGTTACGGCTGGGCGCGGTGCCGCGGCTAATACGAATCACCTGCTGGTCGGAGTGCGAGAACTCCACCTGGTAGCCGTTGAGCGAGTACACGGTGCGGCTACTGCCGGGAATTGGGCGGCGGTCCTCAGCCTCATCCAGGATGCGGGCAATGTACTCGCCGGTCAGACCGAGCGCCTTCAGCTGTGCCTGAGCATCGGGGGAGAGCTGATAGCCTCCCGCCAGAGCCTGCAGCGGGCGCAGCGCGAGCACTTCGGCAGTCAGGGGGTTGAGCACCACCTGGTAGCCTTCCTCTTCATGCGTGTAGAGGGTGACTTCGCGGCCGTAACGGTTCTCCTGCGCGCTTTCTTGAACCACCGTGCTTGCGGGGGATCCGATGATGTCCAACAGCAGCTCGTAGGTGAGCCCGTGGCGCATCATGTAGTCCATCACGCCGGGGAGCACACCGTAGATGCGGCGGCGCGGCGGCACGTCACCGTAGAATTCCTTCTCGATGCGCGCGGCAATACGCTGGTTCTCCAGCGGCACCTCGGTCAGCGGAATGAGGCGCTGGTTGGAGGGGCGAATCTTGGCGCGTGCGGCGGCGGGCTTGGGTGCCTGACGGTATGCGTCCACGAGTGCCTGCTGCTGCTCTACGAATTCCTGGGCAATGAGCGGTAGGAGGGTGAAGTAGAGCTCTGCCGCTTCGGGCTTGAGCGCGCCGTTCTCATCGAGTAGGGACGCGCCGTCCTTGGAGAGCAAATCCCACGGCTTATTGTTTGCACTGTTCTCTTCGGAGCCCTGATTGTCCCGGTAGCTATAGGCGGCGAGGGAGGCAAGCTCCTGCAGGCGAACATACACCTCGAGAGGAATAGTGATCTGCTTAGCGGACATTATTTCTCCTCCTCGGTGGTGTTTTCTGCCTGGGCTGCCTTATCTTCTGCCTGTTTCGCCAGGGTGTTGCTGAGCTCCTCGAGCTGCACCTTGCGCAGGTTCTCCGCGTGCAGAACATGGAAATCCGGGGTCTTCGCCAGAGCCAGAACGGTCCGCTCATCGGGCGAAACCGCGATCTCCAGACCCTGTGCCGCGTAGATGCGGGTCCAGCCTTCAGCCATGCGCACGCTCTCGGGGCTACTCAGCGCCTGAAGCATCAGATCGAAAACGAACGGCGGGTTCTTCTTCAAGAAGGTGCGAGCGCGCTCGCTGAACTCGAGTTCCAGGGCGTTGAGCGAGGTGTATTCGCCCTGCGCCAGGGAAGCCTGCGCCGCCTCGTTGTAGTCGGCGTCGTATTCGTCAATGACGGTAATAACTTCTGCGGAGGCGGTGTTCACGTCAACCCGGTAGTCGTCGTGCGTGAAGCGAATGGTCCAATCGTTGATGCGTTCCGCTTCGCCGTCGCGCAGGATGGTGCGCACGAGCTCTTCGCTAATGTTTTCGCGTTCGAGGCGGGCACGCAGGCTCGGGCGCAGTCGGTAGTTGCGTTCGCGGTCCTCGGCGGTAACGCCGCGAGGTGCGGCGGCTACCGGTTCTGCTGCCGGAGTGCTCGGGGCGGGTGCGGCAGTCATCGGTGCACCCGGTTCCGGTGCAGCGGGCTTCGGTGCACTCGGCTTGGGAGCTGCGGGTGCGCTCGGCAAGGACTGGGCAAACACGAGCAACTCTTCAACAGGTGCCTGCTCGCTAGATACTGCCGTATGGGTAGCTTCTGCGGCTTCGGCAGCCTGTTGGCGGGCACGCAGGCCCTCCAGGTACTCTTCGATGCGCGGCGGTCGGTAAGTCAGCGTGGACTTGCGGAACATACCGGGGGAGGGCGCGCCGGGAGTCGGTGCTGCAGGCTTGGGAGCCACAGGCTTCGGCACAGCAGGCTTGAGTGTTGCAGGTTTCGGTGCAGCGGGCTTGGGCGCTGCGGGAGCAACCGTGGTGGGCGTCGGAACCGTCTTTTCTGCAGTCGCCTCCACAGTTGCTTCTTCCGGCACGCTGGGAGCCGGTGCGGGTGCCTGGGCCGCGCGGGCGGCAAAGAGCGCGGGGGAAGGTGCGGGCTTCGGTGCTGCGGGCTTGGGCGCAACAGAAGCGCTCACTTCCGTGTCCTCAACTACTGCAGGTTCGGCGGGGCTAGTTTCAACCTCAGCCGTAGGCTCTACAGTATTTTCAGCTGACTGCTCTTGCAACTCGCCCTGTTCCTCATCAACAGGCTCTTCCTCACCGCGGCGTAGGGCGGCAACGAGTTCCTGTCGGGAAGTATAAGGAATGATTTCCTCGGGAGAGTCGATATATCGGGGGAAGTTCTCGTAGAGAATCTTTGCCGCGGCCTCAAAGAGCTTCTCCGCGGTGGTGTTGGCGGCGGGTGCGCAGGGGCAGAGGAGCTCCTGGCGCTGTGCGTCATAGATGGACCAGTGGGCGCATCGTTCGGTGGGCGGGAAGCAATCGAGGGTTCCCAAATCAGCAATATCAATGAGCGCACCTATCAGGGACTGCGGAATGGATAGCTGTGCCATAGTGCTCCTTCGCGTTGTCTGCTCTCCAGCCTATGTGTGGAGGGTCCTTCTTTCCATCCTAGGCGTTTTTCGGCGGGTGTGCCCCGGAGCACGTCATCTGGGAGCGTAAATCTGCGGATTCACAGGTTGAGGCGCTTTTAGGCGCGGTTTTTGACACAGCGGGGACAGCGTCAGGTGGTGAAGCGTCCTTGCTGCACCTAGCTAGAGCCCGCAGTGTGTCGTACTGCAACATGTCGTACTGCAACATGTCGTACTGTGCGGTGGCTTGAGCTCTGCCCCGGGGCTTTTGGCAGAGCGTTTTCTGGGCGCGCTTTTTCCCCACACGCATCTTCCCGGGCGTGTCTTCCGGGTACGTCTTCTGGGCATACAAAAAATCCCCGGTTCCGAAGAACCGGGGATCGGTGGTGCGCCCGAAGGGATTCGAACCCCCAACCTTCTGATCCGTAGTCAGATGCTCTATCCGTTGAGCTACAGGCGCATGTTCCTCGCTTCGGATTTCTTCAACCCGTCGCGGCAACAGGTACTACTATACGGATGTCCTCAAGGGTGTGCAAGCCGAAAAACTCGAAATTGACCCAAAATCCCCTCCTTGCATCCTGAAAATACCCCATTTTGCCGCGTAATTTCAGGGTTTTTGTGCCCGTAAAAATTTTTCAAAATATTTTCTCGGCACCCTAAAACCGGCACTGCGGGTCCCTGAAATCCCCCGGAGGATCCCGTCGTAAGCCCTAAAAATTCTTTACAGAAATCCTCTCGTATTCTAAGAATGTGATGCGCAGAACTTAAGAAATGGCGTTATAGAAAGCTCTATAGACCATTAATGCGTTATTCTGTAAGCATCACGAGGAAGTGGAGACTGTCCAAGCGTGCATATTCACCATTGTTTGCACGCTTGTAGTGTTTAACTGCTTCTTTGTTACCGCAGACCTATCCGGATCAATGTAGTATCCGGGCCACCGATTGAAGGGGAAAATGTCAATGGCTGACACCTCAACTCGTACTCTCTCTGCTGAGCTCGAAAAGGAGCTGCAGAGCGCACCCACTACCCACCAGGGCCTTCTGGACTGGGTTCGCGAAGTTGCGGCACTGACCCAGCCCGCACACATCTACTGGGTCGATGGCACCCAGGAAGAATACGACCGCCTCGCTCAGGAACTGGTCGACGCTGGCACCTTTGTTCGCCTCAGCGATCACGAATTCCCGAACTCTTACGCAGCTTTCTCCGATCCTGACGACGTTGCACGTGTCGAGGAGCGCACCTTCATCTGCTCCGAGACTGAAGAAGGCGCAGGCCCGACCAACAACTGGCGCGACCCCGTCGAAATGAAGCAGACCCTGACCGGTCTGTTCGAGGGCTCCATGCGCGGTCGTACCATGTACGTCATTCCCTTTGTCATGGGCTCCCTGAAGGCTAAGAACCCCAAGATTGCTGTTGAGCTCAGCGACTCCGCATACGTTGTCTGCTCCATGCGCATCATGGCAACCATCGGTAAGGACGTTCTTGCCAAGCTGAACGAGACCAACGGCTTCTTCGTCAAGGCTCTGCACAGTGTTGGTGCACCCCTGGAGCCCGGTCAGGAAGATGTTCCCTGGCCTTGCAATCCCGAGAAGTACATCGTCCAGTTCCCCGAGACCCGCGAAATCTGGTCCTTCGGCTCCGGTTACGGCGGTAACGCACTGCTCGGTAAGAAGTGCTACGCACTGCGTATCGCATCCGTTATCGGTCGCGACGAGGGCTGGATGGCAGAGCACATGCTCATCCTGAAGGTCACCAACCCCGAGGGCAAGGTTCGCTACATCTCCGCAGCGTTCCCCTCCGCATGTGGCAAGACCAACTTCGCAATGATGGAGCCCACCATTGACGGCTGGAAGGCTGAGATGGTCGGCGACGACATCGCATGGATCGAGTTCGACGAGAACCACCAGGCACGCGTGGTCAACCCCGAGGCTGGCCTGTTCGGCGTGGCACCGGGCACCGGTTACTCCACCAACCCGAACGCTATGAAGGCTATCGCCAAGGGCAACACCATCTTCACCAACGTTGCACTGACCGACGACGGCTCCGTCTGGTGGGAGGGCAAGACCGACGAGGCTCCCGCACACCTGATTGACTGGACCGGTAAGGACTGGACCCCCGAGTCCGGCCGCCCGGCAGCTCACCCGAACTCCCGTTTCTGCACCCCCGCATCCCAGGTCGACATGCTCGCTCCCGAGTACTACGACCCCGAGGGTGTGCCGCTGAGCGCTATCGTTCTGGGTGGTCGCCGTAAGACCACCATCCCGCTGGTTTCCGAGTCCGAGAGCTGGGAGCAGGGCGTCTTCCGCGCAGTTACCCTCTCCTCCGAGACCACCGCGGCTGCTAAGGGTGCTGTCGGCGTGATTCGCCGCGACCCGATGGCAATGCTGCCCTTCATCGGCTACAACGCTGGTGACTACTTCAAGCACTGGCTGGACCTGGGCAAGAAGCACGGCACCGAGAACATGCCGAAGGTCTACTACGTCAACTGGTTCCGCCGCACCCCCGACGGTGGCTTCGCGTGGCCCGGCTTCGGCGAGAACTCTCGCGTTGTGAAGTGGATCTTCGACCGCCTCGACGGCAAGGCTGGCGGCCAGGAGACCTTCCTGGGCACCGTTCCCACCAAGGAAGACCTGGACCTGACCGGTCTGGAAATCTCCGAGGAAGAGCTGAAGGCTGCTCTGGCTGTCTCGAAGGAAGAATGGGCGGCTGAACTGCCCGGCATCGACGAGTGGCTCGAGAAGTTCGGCGACAAGCTGCCCGCTGAGGTTCGCGAACAGCGCGACGCTCTGGCGAAGGCTCTGGAGGACTAAGACACTCCAGCTAATACCTAAGGTTTAGCGCCTTGAAGGGGTGGAATCTCTCGGTGAGATTCCGCCCCTTCTTTCCGTTTGGGGGAAATTTGAATCCCTGTCAGTTGGGGGAGTGATAAATTTTCTTGCAAAGGCGTGAGTGTAAGGCTATGCAGTCCACTTGCTCTTGAGAAATACTTTAAGATCCTCGCCGGGATGGTTTGGTGCAGAAGTGGCTATCCATAATTTCTTGCCTCTCTTGCCGCCCCTATACAATTCCAATGTAAGATTTTTGAACGCGTCGAACCCGCCCGGGCTCACGCATCCGTTGCCGTCTCTGTGGAAGTTCTCTGTGGAAGTGACGGCGACACGAGAAGGATAGAAGGAGTATCCATGCGTTTGACAGCATTCTCGGATGTCTCGCTCCGCGTTCTGATGCTCCTGTCTGCTCTGGAGCCCGGTCAGAAGCTTTCCACTCAGAAGATCTCTGAGGGAGTGGACACCCCCTACAACCATGTGGCGAAGGCTGTGGCTTTCCTCGTGAACATGGGTTACCTGGATTCGACTCGCGGTCGCGCCGGTGGCGTTATGCTTTCCGATGCTGGTCGTTCTGCGACCGTCGGCACTGTTCTTCGCGCTACTGAGGGCGATATCCCCATGATTGAGTGCGAGGATGAGAACGGCCACTGCCCCCTCGATAAGTTCTGCCGCCTGCGCAATGTGCTGGCGAAGGCTCGTGAGGCGTTCTATGCTTCGGTGGACTCGGTTGTGATTAGCGAGTTGACTGCCGGTGCACGTCCCGTTGGCCCGGTATTTGTGGAGCTAGGCTTCGCGCCTCCGGAGAATGCGCTGCCTGCACGCTAAAGGAATACGTGGTACCTGTGGAGCTTTCCGGTGGGAGGCTCCATAGAGTTTTTAACACGAAGTTTAGGGTGTTTCTGCGGTTGGCGCGGGGGCTGCTGGGCGGTTCGCGCGGGGGTGTTTCGTGGGGGTTTTGAGGGCCGCGGGGGAGTGTTTTTGACTCTGCGTGCGCGGTTGTCGGCACCTGCACGAACCCGGAAAATGTGCAGTAAATGCAGGATATTGCAAATTTGCTTTTCAAATGCAGAAAATGTGACCATATTCATTTTTGCACCGCACTGCATACTTTCCCTAGTAAATATATTTTCGCTCCAGAATTTTTATGCACACTTCGGGGCTAGTCACCCGGCGAACTCAAAAACAGTGCTGAAAATATATAGTGTGACGCTCGGCTCTCTCTTTGAGTCAGGGTGAACCATAAGTAGCATCTGTAGCGCCAAATAACCCTCGGGGCATGACCTGCACACAGCGCAAGCACCCCGCAAAATGCTACGGTAAGGGTGCTTTATAAACACTTCGTCACCAACTGAGCTGTCCGAGTGAACGCCCCAGCATCACACATATCAAGGGCATCATCACAACGACCAGGTGACCACACAGGAAGAAGGCATGACATGCTCTCTGAGAAGTCCCGCCCCATTATTGAGGCAACGCTGCCCATTATCGCTGAGCGCATCAACGACATCACCCCCGACTTCTACCGTCGAATGTTCGCCGCCCGCCCCGACCTGATGGACGGCATGTTCTCCCGCTCCTCCCAGCTTGAAGGCACTCAGCCTCGCGCACTGGCTGGCTCCATCGCAGTATTCGCTTCCTACATTGTCGAGCACCCGGACTCCTACCCGGACGAGGTCCTCTCCCGCGTGGCCCACAAGCACGCATCCCTGGGCCTGAAGGAAGAAGAATACCCCACCGTCTACAAGTACCTCTTCGAGGCAATCGCCGCTAACCTCGGCGACCTGGCAACCCCCGAAATCGTTGAGGCATGGACCGAGGTCTACTGGCTCATGGGCAACGCCCTCATCAAGCTGGAGAAGGGCCTGTACGCTTCTCAGGCAAACGACGTCATGTTCGCACCCTTCAAGCTCGTTGAGCGCAAGGAGACCGGCGAGAACGTTGTCGTGCTGACCTTCGAGCCCGCCGACGAGACCCCCATGACCGAGTCCAAGGGCGGCCAGTACATCTCCATCATCGTTCCCGCACGTGACGGTCTGCGCCAGGCACGCCAGTACACCCTGCTGCCCAGCGAAAAGAACCAGCGCCGCATCGGTGTGAAGCTCGACCCCAACGGCGAGATGACCTCCATCCTGCACGAGCTGGAAGTCGGCGCAGTCGTCGAGGTCTCCAACCCCTACGGTGACCTGACCCTGGAAGGCTTCGGCGACCCCCAGGCACCCCTGTACCTCTTCTCCGCAGGTATTGGCACCACCCCCATGCTCAGCTTCCTCTCCGAGCTGGTTGAGAAGGGCTCCGAGCGCCCCGTGACCGTGGTCCACGCAGACCGCCGCCTGGACACCTGGCCCCTGCGCGAAGAGCTCACCGAGCTCGTCGGCAAGCTGCCCAACGCACGCCTCGTCTCCTTCATCGAGGGTGAGGGTGGCGACTACACCGGCCGCGTCGACGTCTCCAAGCTGGACGTTCCCTCCAACGCTAACGTTTACCTCTGCGGCCCGCTGCCCTTCATGCAGGGCGTACGCTCCGCACTGGTGGAGGCAGGCGTTCCCGGCAAGAACATCAACTACGAGATCTTCGGCCCCGACCAGTGGATGCTCCACGACCAGGCACGCGAGGCGTAAAAACCCCGTAAGCCGGCTCGTCCGCTAGGTTTCTTAAACCCGGCTAGGTTCTTCCTCTTAGACAGAAGAACCTAGCCGGGTTTTTAGAACTCAAAATAAAAATCCCGCCCCGCAGACGAATCTGCGAGGCGGGATTTTTAGTAGCTAGCTAGTGCTTAGCCCTGGCGAACCAGAGCCAGAACCTCGTCGCGGACGCGCTCCATAGTCGCAACATCCGGTGCCTCAAGGTTCAGGCGCAGGAAAGGCTCGGTGTTCGAAGGACGCAGGTTAACCCACCAACCCTCTTCGGTGTTGGTGAAGGTGGTGCCGTCGGAGTCCTCAACAACCACGGGAGCGTTAGCGTAGTGTGCACGAACGCGGTCCACAGCGGCAGCCTTGTCTTCGATCTCGGAGTTAATCTCGCCGGAGGCAACGTACGGGGAGTACTTTGCGCTAATCTCGGAGAGGGGCTGGTCGCCGCCACCCAGAGCAGCCAGCACGTGCATTGCAGCGAGCATACCGGTGTCTGCGTTGAAGAAGTCCTTGAAGTAGTAGTGAGCGGAGTGCTCGCCACCGAACACGCCGTTCTCCTTGGCCATAACAGCCTTGATGAAGGAGTGGCCCACGCGGGTCTTCACTGCGCGGCCGCCCAGCTTCTCAACCAGCTCGGGAACAGCCTTCGAGGTGATCAGGTTGTAGATGATGACGGGCTCTTCGTTACCCTCAGCCTTTGCACGAGCAATCTCGCGCTCAGCAACCAGAGCGGTCACAGCCGAAGGAGTGACGGGCTCACCCTTCTCATCGATGACGAAGCAGCGGTCAGCGTCGCCGTCGAATGCCAGACCAATGTCAGCACCGTGCTCAACAACAGCCTTCTGCAGGTCAACCAGGTTAGCCGGCTCCAGCGGGTTAGCCGGGTGGTTCGGGAAGGTACCGTCCAGCTCGAAGTACAGGGGAACGATTTCCAGGGGCAGACCCGGCAGGATGGTGTCGCCCAGAACAGCGGGAGTGGTCATACCACCCATGCCGTTACCAGCGTCAACAACAACCTTCAGGGGGCGGATGGAAGACAGGTCAACCAGCTTGCGCAGGTACTCTGCGTAGGGCTTGAGGATGTCCTTCTCAGAAACGGTGCCGACCTTCTCAACCGAAGGAATCTCGCCCGAATCCAGGTACTTCTGAGCCAGGTCACGGATGTCGAACAGACCGGACTCGGAAGACAGCGGAACAGCGCCAGCCTTAGCCATCTTCATGCCGTTGTACTCTGCGGGGTTGTGGCTAGCGGTGAAGGTAACACCGGCAGCGTTCTCAACGCCACATGCGAAGTACAGAACGTCAGTGGAGATCAGACCGATCTTCTCAACATTTGCACCGCGAGCGGTTGCACCCTGGGCGAATGCATCCATGAATTCGGGGGAGGAGGGGCGCATGTCGCCGCCGACCAGGATAGTCTGGCCCTCCAGGCCCAGAACGTCTACGAAAGCCGCGCCAGTAGCGCGAACAGTCTCTGCGGTAATGGTTTCGCCGACGATGCCACGCACGTCGTACGCTTTGAATGAGTCATGTAGATTAATAGTAGTCACGCCTTTTATTTTAGCGGTAAAGAAGTGCAAGTAGCCTCTATAATGGGCAGGTAAAACCTTATAAATTCCGCTGAATGTATGGGTTTTTTATCACGTCACTTACTCCAGACAACTCACGTCGAGAGGTATTTCCCCCCATGGGTGAGATTTTTTCCCTAAAAAACCAGATTCAGAATTATGCGTGGGGTTCCCGCGAAATTCTCGGACGCATGCGTGGCGTGCCCGTACCCACCGAGCAGCCCGAGGCTGAGGTGTGGGTTGGTGCGCATCCGGCTGCTCCCTCCCGCGCAACCGTTGACGGCACCGAGTCCCCGCTCAACGAACTGATTCAGGCTGAGCCCTCCCGTTTCTTGCGCCCGGACCGTACCTCCGACTGGTTCCCTTTCCTCTTTAAGATCCTTGCGATTGATGCACCCCTGTCGATTCAGGTGCACCCCACCCCCGAGCAGGCTATTGCTGGCTTCGAGGACGAGCAGGCACGCGGCATCGCGATTGATGCACCGCACCGCAACTACAAGGATCGCTACTCCAAGCCCGAAACCGTTATTGCGCTGACCCCGATGCGTGTGCTCACCGGTGTGCGCACCTCCGCGCAGCTGGCAGAGCTTGCCGAGGCGTTCAAGGCTGGCTGGCTGGCAGAGCGCGTGGAGCTTACCCCCAAGCAGCTGCTGACCGAGATCATTCGCATGCCCGAAGAGACCGCCACCGCGGCTGTTGAGCAGCTTGTCGAGGCGGCAGCACAGCTGACCGACTCCGAAAACGCTGCTATTGCTGATGCCGCGGAGCTCGTGCAGATCGTTGCCGGCAAGTACCCCGGCGACCGCGGTCTGCTCGTAGCATTCGTCATGAACCTGGTACACCTGGCACCGGGTGAATCCGCCTTTACCCCCGACGGTCAGGTGCACGCTTACGTCTCCGGTACCGCTATTGAGTTGATGAACCCCTCCGATAACGTGATGCGCGCGGGTCTGACCGCGAAGCACATCGATACTGAGGAGCTCATTAAGGTTCTCGGCGAAAGCCAGGACGCCCCCGTCATCCAGCGCCTCACCCCCGAAAACGCACCTGTCGGCACCTACGCCATGTGGGATGAGCGCATGAGCGTGACCCGCATCCGTGTTGAAGAGGGCAAGCCGCAGGAGTACACCTTCGAGGGTATTAGCGCCGCACTGAGCGTATCCGGCGAAATCACCATTCACGCAGCGGACGGCAACGGCACCGAGGAATTCGTACTGGGTGTTACCGAGTCGGTGTTGCACGTGGGTGAGCCCTCCGAGGCAACCTTGAGCGGTAATGGCGAGCTGTACATTGCTTCTTATGTTTAGGAAATAATCCTCGATAACTAAAACTTCTAGACAGTTATAATCTAGCCAGATATAAGGAGTGTCGAAAGATACATCAAGACTGGCACATAATAAAGAATCCACGTTCTTCCCTGTATTTATTCAGACCGGGAAGGCGTGGATTTTTTATGCCCCGAATATGGGATGCAGGGGATATTTTTGTGTCTACCCTGCACAGTGTGTTCTGAGTAACCTATAATTGGTCTTATAAATATGCGTATACCTGTGCCTTTATGCACCTCTTCCTCAGGTACGCAGCCCCAAACTGCTAGGAGAACACTGTGAAGATCATCCTCACCGTCACAGGCATCGACCACGAAGGCATCATCGCTGCCGTGACCGCAACCCTCGCCGAGCGTAAGGTCAACGTCCTCGACGTCTCCCAGACCATCATGGGCGAATACTTCACCATGATCATGCACTGCTCCTTCGACGAAGCGCAGCAGAACCTCATCGATCTGCAGGAAGCCATGATCGGTGTCGAACACGAACAGAAGGTGCAGATTCGCATCCAGGCAGAATCCATCTTCAAAGCAATGCACGCCATCTAGGGCTCCACTGATGCGCAACACCAATATTCTAGAAACCATCCGAATGATCGAGGAGCAGAAGCTCGACATTCGCACCGTCACCATGGGCATCTCCCTGCTCGACTGCGCCGACTCCGACGGCGAAGTAGCCCGCCGCAAAATCTACGACAAGATCACCAACCGCGCCGCAAACCTCGTCAGCGTCTGCGAAGGTATCGAAGCTGAGCTCGGCATCCCGATCGTCAACAAGCGCATCGCCGTCACCCCCATCGCGCTGGTGGCAGGCGCCTCCGGCGACGAGGACTATGTAGAGTTCGCTCGTACCCTCGACGCAGCTGCGAAGGCAGTCGGCGTGAACTTCGTCGGCGGCTTCAGCGCCCTCGTCGATAAGGGCATGACCCCCGCCGACGAGAAGCTGATTCGCTCCATCCCGCGAGCGCTCGCAGAAACCGACGTGGTCTGCTCCTCCGTAGACATCGGATCCTCCCGAGCCGGCATTAACATGAGCGCAGTCAAGCTCATGGGCGAGACCATCCGCGCCACCGCAGACCTGACCGCGGATGCACACGGCTTCGGCTGCGCCAAGCTCGTCGTCTTCGCGAACGCCGTCAGCGACAACCCCTTCATGGCGGGCGCATTCCACGGTGTTCAGGAGGCAGACACCACCATCTCCGTGGGTGTCTCCGGCCCCGGCGTGGTACACCGCGCCCTGCAGAAGGTCCGCGGCGAATCCTTCGACACTTGTGCAGAAGAAATCAAGAAGGCAGCCTTCAAGATTACCCGCGTTGGCCAGCTGGTCGGTACCCTCGCCGCTGAACGCCTTGGCGTGCAGTTCAACATTATCGACCTCTCCCTGGCGCCCACCGCAGAGATTGGCGACTCGGTCGCACACATCCTCGAGGAAATGGGTCTGGAAACCGTCGGTACCCACGGTACCGTTGCGGCACTCGCGTTGCTCAACGACGCGGTGAAGAAGGGTGGCCTCATGGCGTGCTCAAATGTCGGCGGCCTCTCCGGGTCCTTCATCCCGATCTCTGAGGACATCGGCATGATTGAATCCGCAGCCGCCGGACACATCACCCTGGACAAGCTCGAAGCAATGACCGCCATCTGCTCCGTCGGTCTGGACATGGTCGCGGTTCCCGGAGACACTCCCGCCGCGACCCTCGCCGCAATGATTGCCGACGAGGCAGCAATCGGCGTGATGAACCACAAGACCACCGCGGTCCGCGTCATCCCGGCGGTCGGCCTGGGCGTAGGCGACATGGTCGAATTTGGTGGCCTGCTCGGTCGAGCACCCGTCATGCCCACCCACACCCCTAGCGCGGAGGCGTTCATCGCCCGTTGCGGTCGTATTCCGTCGCCGGTTCACGGTTTCCGCAACTAAGCTCGATTCCGCAACTAAGCTCTAGGGGCGCTGAGAATGAATAGAAAAGGGGAGGCGCCGAAGATTATCTCTTCGGTGCCTCCCCTTGTGCTGTATTCGCTAGCAAGAAGCTACTGATACACGAAGCGGCTCATCAACGCCTCAAGCGCCAAACGCGCATTCGCGTTCGTCCGCAGACGACGCAGAGTCAGCTCGACCGCCTGCACATCCTCCAGCAGCTGCTGGGCGGAACGGCGGGTGCAGAACGCCTCCAGAGGCTCACGCAAATGCTCATTGACTAGCGGAGCCTGCGCCGACAGAGCCACCGTCAGCGCATCACGCAGAACCGTCTGAACCTGCGCCACGGAACGCAACAGCGTATCGGAGGAAACGCGCTTAGCGCGGCGCTTCTGTTGCTCCTCCAGACGGCGAACCTGCGCTCGCAAGGACGGAGAAACACGCTCACCCTCGCGAATACCCAGCAGTGCCAGAAGCTCCTGGCGTTCCTGCTCATCCTTGAGAGCGGAGACAGCCTGTGCGTCCTGGTTGGCAAGGTCGGTGAGCTTCTCAGCTGCGTTGAAAGCCGAAGAAATAGAACGAACATTCAGAATCAGGGAGGTAATCAACTCCCGACGAGCCATCGCCCGCTCATCGGTCGCCAAACGGTACCCCTCCTGCGCATCGCCCAGAGCCAGACGCGCCGCACGTTGCGCCAAAGGATCAGCCACACCGTGCGCCAGTAGATACTCGTGCACCTGCGCATCGGTAGGAACCGGCAACTGCACCGGACGGCACCGCGAACGAATCGTCACCAGCACATCGGTGGGGGAGGGCGCCGTCAACAACCAAATCGTATGTGGCGGCGGCTCCTCAATCGCCTTCAACAACACATTGGAGGTACGCTCCGGCATGCGCTCGGTGTCCTCGACCAGAATCACGCGCCAGCGACCTACGGTCGGGCGGTCCTGAGCCTTCATGACCAGCTCGCGCGCCTCATCAATGCTGATGTGCGTCGCCTCGGTACTAAAGTGCGTAAAATCTGCGTGCGAACCGTTCATGACGGTCACGCAGCCCTTGCACTGGCCGCAGCCGCGGTTCTGAGGGTCGGGCTGATCGCACAGCAGGGCGGCGGCGAAAACCTTTGCCGCCTCACGGTGAGGCGCACCGGTTGCACCCGTGAAAAGCCAAGCGTGCGTGGGGCGGGCGGCGGCGGCATCCGTGTGTAGTTGCTGGAGCTTATCGGCGGGAATCAGCAGGGTATCCCAGAGGCTCATGAGTCCTCCTTACCGGTGCGGACCAGCTCGCGAGCGGCAAGTAGAGGCTCAATCACCTCGAGCACGCGCGCGTGTACCTGCTCAATCGTTCCCACACCATCAATGATGCGGTGCGAACCGTTAGCGTCCTCGCGGGCGATTTGCTCGAACGCACCGTGAATGCGGGCCTTGAACGCGGCGCCTTCAGCCTCAATACGGTCGACGGTGCCGCGCTGATCCATGCGCTCCTGCTCGGCGCTCAACGGCACACTCAGCAGTAGGGTCGCGTCGGGTACCAGATCGGCGGTAGCCCAGCGGCTCAAATCGACGATGGTTTCAATACCCAGATCGCGGCCAACACCCTGGTACGCGGCGGAAGAATCAATATAGCGGTCACTGAGCACGATGGCGCCCTCAGCGAGCGCCGGGCGAATCAGCTGGGAGGCGTGAGCCGCGCGGGATGCCGCGAAAATCAGCGCCTCGGTGCGGTCGTCAATGGTACCCTGACCCGCTTCAAGGACGAGGGCACGCAGCTTTTCGCCAATCTCGGTGCCGCCGGGTTCGCGGGTGGTGATGACGCGGTATCCGCGGGTGCTGAGTGCTTCATTCAGTAGGGAGAGCTGGGTGGTTTTGCCGGCACCGTCGCCTCCTTCGACCACGATAAAAAGCCCGCGGCGACCGGTCGGGTCGGCGGGAAGATTCTGTGCATCGGGGGTGTAGCTGAGAGTATCCATCACCTTTAAGGGTACCGGGTCTCTTAGCTGCACCGGTGCGGTTTTGGTGATACCTCCGCGTGGGATTGAGCGCGTATCAAGGTAAAAAACATGTAAATCCTGCGTATCGTCACCCGTGCGGGCGTGCGTTCTGGGCGCGGGTGTGCCAGGCTTAAAGACATGAGTGCAGATAACCACGACATGAATTACTCCGCAGAGACCTTCGTCGTCTCTGGCGGTCGCCCGGCACACGAGCATGACGCGCCGGTGAACCCTCCGATCGTTCTTTCTTCTACCTACCGCGGTGTGGATGCCGTCAATATTGAGCAGGACCGTGTGTACGCCCGCTTCTCGAACCCCACCTGGGAGGGCATGGAAGAGGTTGTGGCGAAGCTGGAGAACGCTACCCAGCCCGGTCTGCTGTTCCCCTCCGGTATGGCTGCTGTCGCTGCTGTGATCGACCTGGTGCCGGTTGGTTCCATTGTTCTGATTCCGAAGCACGCATACATGGCGTCGGTGACCCTGTGCAAGGATTTGGAGCGCCGCGGCATCATTGAGCTTGTTCGCGTGGACATTGAAGACACCGAGAGCGTTATCGCCGCTATGGAGGATGCCGCATCCCGCACCGGCGTGACCCCGGAGAACGTGAACTACTCGGCACCGAAGGTCCTGGCGTGGCTGGAAAGCCCCACGAACCCGATGCTTGAGGTCGCTGACCTGCCTGCCCTGCTTTCTGCTGCTCGCCGCCTGGGCATTGTGACCGCGGTGGATAACACCTTCGCAACCCCGATTCTGCAGCGTCCCCTGGATTTGGGTGCTGACGTGGTGGTTCACTCCGCTACGAAGTTCCTCGCGGGCCACTCTGATGTTCTGCTGGGCATGACCCTCACCTCGAATGAGGAACTGTACAAGGCGATGCTGCACCACCGCATCACCAACGGCGCAATCCCCGGCCCCGTGGAGGCATGGCTTGGTCTGCGCGGCCTGCGCACCCTGGCGCTGCGCGTGGAACGTGCTGTGCAGAACGCACAGGTGCTGGCGGAGCGTCTGAGCGAGCACCCCTTCGTGACTGAGGTGCGTTACCCGGGTCTGGAGAGCGACCGCGGTCATGAGGTTGCGAAGAAGCAGATGGACGGTTTCGGTGCGATTTTGTGCGTCACCCTGGATACCGATGCGGCTGGTGCCCGTAACGTCGTGGAGGCGTTGAAGCTGTGGACCCCGGCAACCTCTCTGGGCGGCGTGGAGTCTCTCGTGGAGCGTCGTCGTCGCCACGGTAACGAGCCGGATTCGATTCCCGAATCCCTGCTGCGTCTGTCGGTAGGTATTGAGAACGTCGATGACCTTTACAATGACTTGGTTGAGGCCTTTAATGCTGTCCGCTAGGCACTTTGCTAGGGTTGTCTAGAGAAGCTGCTGATTCTAAGGAATACTATGTCTCCTATTCTGTTGGTCATCTATGTGACCACTCTTATCGATGTGCTACTGGCTGTTGCCGGCGCTGTGGTTGGTGTGCTGGCTTTTGTTCGTGCGTGGTCGTCTCCGGCTAATGCTTACGATTTTGCTGGTAAGCGCCCGAAGAACACGTGGCTGGCTTTGACCGGTGGTTCTGCTGCGGTGTCGCTGTTTAGCGTTTTTGCTGCGGTGACTGGCGGCGGTAATACTGTGCTGATTCTTCAGCTGGTTGCTGCTGTGATTAGCTGCGTGTTCCTGGCTGGTGTGTGGCCTTCGGTGGGTCGCCGCCGTTTCTAGCGTTAGCTTTTGCGCTCGCTTTGAGTGATGCAGTGTGAGGCCTCGCGTGCCCTCTGGCTGGTTTGTCCCGGTCGGATGGTGTGCGGGGCTTTTCCCTTTTCTGGCGGGGTTTTTGAGCCTTTCGTTCTGGTGGAAAAGACCCTTATAAATTTTTGGGAGAATGCATATTTTCTAGGCTCTAAGGCATGACAAACCGGCGGGTAAATGAAAAAATAGAGGTATGACTTACAAACTAGTACTCCTGCGCCACGGCCAGTCCGAGTGGAATGAAAAGAACCTGTTCACCGGTTGGGTGGACGTTAACCTGACCGATAAGGGCCGCGCTGAGGCTAAGCGCGGCGGCGAGCTGCTGGCAGAGCGCAACATCCTCCCCGATGTTGTTCACACCTCCCTGCAGCGTCGCGCAATCAACACCGCAAACCTTGCACTGGATGCAGCAGACCGTCTGTGGATTCCCGTCAAGCGCACCTGGCGCCTGAACGAGCGTCACTACGGTGCTCTGCAGGGTAAGAACAAGTCCGAGATCCGCGAGGAATACGGCGACGAGAAGTTCATGACTTGGCGTCGTTCCTACGACGTTCCGCCGCCCCCGCTGGACGACAACGACCCCTACTCGCAGGCAAACGACCCCCGCTACGCGGATGTTGAGAACGCTCCCCGCACCGAGTGCCTGAAGGACGTTCTGGGCCGTATGCTTCCCTACTGGGAGTCGGACATCAAGCCCGACCTCGCAGCAGGTAAGACCGTTCTGGTTGCTGCACACGGTAACTCCCTGCGTTCGCTGGTTAAGCACCTCGAGGGTATTTCCGATGAGGACATTGCTGGCCTGAACATCCCCACCGGTATTCCGCTGTACTACGAGCTGGATGAGAACTTCCAGCCCGTCAAGGCTGGCGAGTACCTGGACCCCGAGGCTGCTAAGGACGCTATTGCTGCCGTAGCAAACCAGGGCAAGTAATACCTCCGGCAGGGTTTCACCCCTGTCATTGTGATGAGCCGTCCACCGTTGAGGTGGGCGGCTCATTGCGTTCTCTGCAGGGTTTCTGCACGGGGAGCCTGTCTGAGAAGAGGGGCGTTCGCCCAAGTGCTGGGTATCGGCCACATTTATACTTATGGGGTACCCGAATGGAAGGGAAGTACATGGATGCCGGTCTGATCGCCTTTATTGCGGGCATGATAGGTCTGCTGGTGGGCGTCCTGAGCATGAACGCGGTGGCGCGTAGTGAGCGGGAGCAGGAGCGTAGCTTGGTGTCGGCGCCGGCGCTGCGTGATGGTGCCGCTCAGGTGCTTGCTGTGATTGGTCGTGCCTATCTGGTGATTGATGAGGTGGGCGGCGTGGTTCAGGCTTCTCCTGGTGCGTATGCGATGGGTTTGGTGCGTGGTCATACTGTGGCGTCTGATGAGTTGGCGGATATGATTCGCATGGTGCGTCATCGCGGTATTTTTGCGGAGCGTACTTTTGAAATTGACCGCGGTGAGGGTGAGGCGCTGGTGCTGGACGTTCGCGTGGCTTCTTTGGGTGACGAGTACATTCTGGTGCTCGCGGATGACCGCACTGAGATTTCTCGTGTGCAGCGTATGCGTAATGATTTTGTGGCGAATGTGTCGCATGAGTTGAAGACTCCGGTGGGTGCGGTGAGTCTGCTTGCGGAGGCTATTGAACAGGCGAGTGATGACCCGGAGGCTATCGAGTATTTTGTGGGTCGTCTACATAAGGAGACTCGCCGCCTCTCTGCGCTGGTGCGTGACATTATTGAGCTTTCGCGTTTGCAGTCGACCGACGTGATTGCGCGTGGTGGTCCGGTGTCGGTGCCTTCTTTGGTGGCTGATGCGGTGGACCGTTCGCATATTGTGGCGGAGGAGAAGGACATTCAGATTTCTACCCGCATCGAGGAGGTCCCCGAGGTGTACGGTGACGCCGAGCTGCTCGGTATTGCTGTGCAGAACCTGGTGGAGAACGCGGTGCGTTATTCGCCGGAGCATACGAAGGTGGATATTTGGGTGCATCGTGTGGCTGATCAGCTGCTGGTTGAGGTTGCTGATCAGGGCGTGGGTATCCCGGAGGACGAGCAGAAGCGTATTTTTGAGCGTTTTTACCGGGTTGATCCGGCTCGTTCGCGTCAGACGGGCGGCACTGGTTTGGGCTTGAGCATTGTGAAGCATGTGATGACTCAGCACGGTGGTAGCGTGACGGTTCGGTCGATGCCGCAGGAGGGCTCGACGTTTACGTTGGCGTTGCCGCTGAATGAGCCTCCGGCCGCAGTGTAGTGTTAGCGGTATAGGTTTTATGGAATCGAAGGAAGTTATTGATGTCTAAAATTCTGATTGTTGAGGACGAAGAGGCCCTCTCGGATCCCCTTGCGTTTTTGCTGGGTCGTGAGGGTTTCCAGACGATTGTTGTGGACAACGGTCTGGATGCTCTGCCGGTGTTTGACCGCGAGGGCGCGGATTTGGTGCTGCTGGATGTGATGCTTCCGGGCATGTCCGGTATGGAGGTGTGCCGTAAGCTGCGTGAGGTGTCTTCGGTCCCGATTATCATGCTGACCGCTAAGGACTCTGAGCTGGATAAGGTGCTCGGTCTGGAACTGGGCGCTGATGACTATGTGACGAAGCCGTATTCTGCGCGTGAGCTGATTGCTCGTATCCGCGCGGTGTTGCGTCGTCGTTCGGCGGAGACTGATTCTGCTACTGAGTCGGTGCTGCAGGGCGGCCCGGTGCGTATGGACATTGACCGCCACGTGGTGACGGTTAATGGTGAAGAGATTTCTATGCCGTTGAAGGAGTTTGAGCTCCTTGAGATTCTGCTGCGCAATGTGGGTCGTGTGATGACTCGTGGCCAGCTGATTGAGCGCGTGTGGGGGGCCGACTATGTGGGTGATACGAAGACCCTGGATGTGCATATTAAGCGTCTGCGTTCGAAGATTGAGCCGGATTCTTCTGCCCCGCAGTATGTGGTGACGGTTCGCGGCTTGGGCTATAAGTTCGAGGCGTAGGCGGGCTTGAGACTGATGAGTTCTGCTTCTGCGGCGAATACTGCTGTGATTGTTTTGGCGGCTGGTTCGGGTACTCGCCTGGGTGAGCCGATTCCGAAGGCTGCTGTGCGTGTGCATGGTCGTACCCTACTGGATTATGCGTTGGAGGGTGCGCTCGCTTCAGGTATTGCTGAGCATGTGGTGGTGACTGTTCCTGCTGATTGTTCGGCGAGTTGCCCGGAGCTTTTGGAGGATGCCTGCCGTGCCGGTGCGTTGATTACTGCCGGCGGTGATACGCGTACGGCTTCGGTGGTTGCGGCGTTGGATGCTTTGAAGGATGCGCAGGTTCCGGTGGATTATGTGCTGATTCATGATTGCGCTCGTGCTTTTACTCCGCCGCAGGTGTATCACCGAGTGCTTGAGGGCTTAGGTTCTGAGAGCCCGCAGGGTGTTGTGCGTGCGGTGATTCCGGTGTTGCCCGTGGTGGATACGGTGAAGACCGTGGATTCTGCCGGCCTAGTGACGGGTACTCCTTCGCGTGCGCAGATGCGTGCGGTGCAGACTCCTCAGGGTTTTGAGGTGGCTGCCCTGTTGGCGGCGCATGAGCGTAGCCGTTCCCTGCCTGCTGAGGAAGCTGAGCTGTTGACTGATGATGCGATGGCGATGGAGGCGGCGGGTGAGCCGGTGTTGACGGTTGCCGGTGATGCGGATGCGTTTAAGGTGACGACTCCGATGGATTTGCGGGTTGCTCGTGCGCTGTTTGGTGATTCTGCTGCCTAACCCTGCCGCCTAACGCCTCTTTTGCCGAGGCGCTGCTGCTGAGAAGATGTTTAATCGATTGAAGGGTCCTGTGATGACTGTTATTCCTCGTGTTGGTACCGGTGTTGATGTCCACGCTTTTGGTGAGGAGGGCACTCCTCTGTATATTGCTGGTCTGCATTGGCCGGGTGAGCGTGGTTTGAGCGGCCATTCTGATGGTGATGTGGTGGCTCATGCTGCCGCGGATGCTCTTTTTGCCGCCTCCGGCACGGGGGATTTGGGCTCTAATTTTGGTGTGGACCGCCCGGATATGAAGGGCGCTTCTGGTGTTCGTATTCTTTCTGAGGCTGCGGCGATTGTGCGTGCTGCTGGTTTTGAGATTGGTAATGTGAGCGTTCAGCTGGTGGGTAACCGCCCGAAGTTCTCTCCGCGCCGTGATGAGGCGAACCGTGTGCTGAGCGAGGCGGCGGGTGCTCCGGTGACGGTGATTGCGACGACTACTGATGGTTTGGGTTTGACGGGCCGCGGCGAGGGTGTGGCTGCTATTGCGACGGCGTTGGTGTACCCGCGTTCGTAGGTGTTTGGCTGCTTCGAGCCATTCTGTAACCTATCGCTGATTTACCGCCCCGGCGTCTGAGCCGACCCCGTAGAATGAGAGTGTGACTATGCGTTTTTATGATTCAGCTTCCGCGACTATTCGTGAGTTTGAGCCCGTCGTGCCCGGTGAGGCGCGTATCTATTATTGTGGTGCTACGGTGCAGGGTGAACCGCATCTGGGCCATATCCGTTCGGCGTTGGTTTTTGACCAGTTGAGCCGTTGGATGCGTTACCGCGGTTTGAAGGTGACGACGGTCCGCAATGTCACTGATATTGATGACAAGATTTTGGCGAAGTCTGCTGATTCTATGGAACCCGGTTTTGAGGGTGAGTTCCCGAATGAGCAGTGGTGGGCGCTCGCGTACCGTTTTGAGAAGGTTTTTGCTCAGGCGTATGCGGCGTTGGGTATTGATCCGCCGACGTATGAGCCGCGTGCGACCGGTCATATTCCGGAGATGTTTGCTCTGATTCAGCGTCTGATTGATCGTGGCCACGCGTATCCTGCGCTGGATGATTCTGGTGACGTGTATTTTGACGTGCGTTCGTGGGGTAAGTATGGTGCGCTGACGAATCAGAGCGTTGAGGATATGCAGGATTCTGCGGATGCTGATCCGCGCGGTAAGCGTGACCCTCGCGATTTTGCCCTGTGGAAGGGTTATAAGGAGGGTGAGCCGCTGACTGCTTCGTGGGAGTCTCCGTGGGGTCGCGGCCGTCCGGGCTGGCATCTGGAGTGCTCGGCGATGGCTGGTAAGTATTTGGGTTCGCGTTTCGATATTCACGGTGGCGGTTTGGATTTGCGTTTCCCGCACCATGAGAATGAGTTGGCGCAGTCGACTGCTGCTGGTGATGATTTCGCGAACTTCTGGATGCATAACGGCATGGTCACCTATGAGGGTGAGAAGATGTCGAAGTCTATCGGTAATACGATTTCGCCGGCGCAGATGCTGCAGATGGCTCGTCCGCTGGTGGTTCGTTATTACCTGGGTAGTGCGCATTATCGTTCGATTCTTGATTACCGTCCGTCGTCTCTGCAGGAGGCGGCAACCGCTATTGAGCGTGTTGAGGCGTTCCTTGCTGCAACTCAGGATGTGCTGAAGCCGGGTCGTGAGGTTCCGGAGGCTTTTGCTGAGGCTATGGATGATGACGTGAATATTCCGCGTGCTTTGGCGGTTCTGCATGAGCAGACTCGTGCGGGTAATGCGGCGCTTGCTTCTGGTGAGGATGCTTCGGAGGCGGCGAATGCTGTGATGGCTATGGCTGAGGTTCTGGGCTTGGCGCAGTTGATGAGCTTTAACGCTGAGGGCACTTCGGGTGCTGAGCATGAGGCTTTGGATGCGCTGATTCAGGCTGTGTTGGCGGAGCGTGCTGATGCTCGTGCTCAGAAGGATTGGGCGAAGGCTGATGCGATGCGTGATTTGTTGGCGTCTGCTGGTGTGCAGGTGAAGGATGGCGCGAATGGTTCGAGCTGGAGCGTTGGCTAGAGGGTGATGTGCCCCGCGTTTGTGCGTAAGGCTTAGGTCGCGCGGGTTTCTCTCGCGTAGACTCGTATTCATTACTTTGACGAAGGAAGAGAAGAATGGCTAAGGCAGGTTCGCGCCCGGGCGCTACCACCAAGAAGAAGGGTGCTACTAAGGGCACTGGCGGTCACGGTCGTAAGGCGCTTGAGGGTAAGGGTCCTACTCCGAAGGCTGAGGACCGCGTTTATCACAAGGCGCATAAGATGAAGCGTGCGGCTGAGCGTCGTGCTGCTACCGGTACGAACCGTAAGTTCCAGACTCGTCTGGGCGGTAAGCGTGCTAGCGATGAGCTGGTGACTGGTCGTAATGCGGTGCTTGAGGCTCTGCGTACTGAGATTCCCTCGAAGCACTTGTACATCATGAGCCGCATTGAGGTGGATGACCGCGTCCGCGAGATTATGACTATTGCGAATAAGCGCAATATTCCGATGCTGGAGATTCCGCGTAGCGAGCTGGATCGTTTGACTGATGGTTCTGTGCATCAGGGTGTTGCGATGCAGATTCCTCCGTACAAGTACCCGGACGCTACTGACCTGGTGCTGGATACTATGGAGCGTTGGCACTCGGGTAAGCTGTCGACTCCGCCGCTGTTTGTTGCTTTGGACGGTATTACTGATCCGCGTAACTTGGGTGCGATTATTCGTAGCGTGTCCGCGTTTAGCGGTGATGGCGTGATTATTCCTGAGCGTCGTTCGGCTGCTGTGACTGCTGGTGCGTGGAAGACTAGTGCTGGTGCGGCTGCTCGTATTCCTGTTGCGATGGCGACTAATCTGACTCGCGTGATTCAGCAGGCTAAGGAGCAGGGTATTTTCGTGATTGGTCTGGATGGCGGCGGCGATATTGAGTTGCCGGCTCTGGAGCTTGCGAATGAGCCGCTGTGCGTGGTGGTTGGTTCTGAGGGTAAGGGTCTGTCCCGCCTGGTGACTGAGAACTGCGATCAGATTGTGTCGATTCCGATTGATTCTGCGATGGAGTCTTTGAACGCGGCGATGGCTGTGGGTATTACTCTGTACGATGTTTCTCGTCGTCGCGCTTCCGCGAACTAAAGTTTTGAAGCTAGCGAGCTACAGCCTGTAGCTCTGTAGTTTGAATAAGGAGGGCGCCCCCGTGAGGGGTGCCCTCCTTTTCTGTGCTCTTCTGCGCTCTCCCCATATGTAGGTGCTCATATATAGGGAGGTGCAGAACGGGGGAGTGCAGCGGTACAGAAATACGGCGGTATGAAATACAGAGATGGGGGAGGGGCGGAGCCCCTCTTCCCATCTTCTTGATGCTGAATCTTCTTGACGTTGAGGGGCTCTGTTGCCCTTCTATATGGGCTCTTTAGGGAGCTTCTGCAGGTTTTTAGAGCTCTTTTGAAGGTTTTTAAACTTTTTTTGAAGAACTTTCGGGAGGCTTATCCTGCGTTGACTAGGGGTTTTGCTGTTCTGTTTAGGTCAGGATGAACCTAAACCCCCGTATTTGTGCTCTACTTCACCCATTTTCGGGTTGCAGGGGCGTTTAGGCATCTGTATAGTTGTATGAGTCGCCGCGGCGA
>NZ_KV810728.1:0-1061 GCF_001812895.1 Rothia sp. HMSC069C04 | reverse complement strand
CGGCACATGCGGGTGTTACTTTCTATTCGGATGCCAATTTCCTTGGGCCCCGTATGGAAACTGAGGGGACGACCCATTTGGATTGGATGAGTGACCGTGCATCTTCATTGCATTCTGGTGGGTGTCGGTGGCACTATTACGAAGACATTAATCACAGGGGTCGAAATTTTGAATCTTCTTCCGACCTCAACTATCTTCGGGGTCTAAGCCATGCGGGTCTCCATTGGGGCGAGACTTGGGACGATCGTATTAGTTCTGTTCACAAGGTAAACTGCCGCTGGTAATTGTGATGGAGGAGCCCAATGTTTGTGGGCTCCTCCTGACTTTCTTGGTTGAAAGGAGTTGGTAACAATGAAGAAATCTGCTGCCCTACTCGCCTGCTTTGCTTTAGCTTTAAGTTCCTGCGCCGCTGCGCCTAAAGATACTAGCCTCAAAGCCCAGCTGGATTTTGAAAATAACTATATTACTCTTCCCCTCGACGAATACGATATGAGTGACCAGGCCGAAGATATAACATATAGGGCGTATTTGTTGATTCTTAAAGAGTGCTATGCGAAAAAAGGATACGATTTTGAAATTCTAGAAAACGGTTTGGTTTCTGGCAACGCCTCCCAGTACGGCTCCTGGAACGTGAAGCATGCGGCGAATCATTTTACGTCCATCCAAGTCAGAGATGAGCAGGAAAGGATTTATAAGAGCATCCCTGAAGACGTCAGGGCCAGCTGCCGCGAAGAGCATCGGGAAGAACTGGATATGCTCTATTTTGATGTGGCTGATGAGGAAAAGTACCGCCCCGTCGAGCGTATCCGTGGCGAAGCGTACCAACGCGCGCAGGCTGACCCTGAATGGAAGAAAGCCCGCTCAGATTGGTGGGACTGCCAGCGTCAGGAAGGGTTGACGCCTCGCACCGGGGACGGTGAATGGACGAGCAAAGAAACGGCCAATCTGAATGCTGATGATCCCAAAGTGTTGGAGGAGGTTATCCGCCTGGCAACCATTGAAGCTCAATGTAGTGAGAAGGTGAGGTTGGCTCAGCGTCTGGGTGATATTGAGGCGTCCTA
>NZ_KV810727.1:0-4014 GCF_001812895.1 Rothia sp. HMSC069C04 | reverse complement strand
CCCAGGTGTAGAACCCCGGAGAAGCCACACCGGAACCGGTAATGGACAGCACACGACCGCATGCATCATAGCGAACGCGCGCCTCAGAGCCGTCACCGTACACCTGGCGAATCAGACGGGAATCAGCGTCGTACTCGTAGCGAGTCACAGACTGCTCAGGAGTACCGGCAGCCTCATAGGTTGCAGCCAGTCGACCGCACACATCGTAGCTGTACTCGGTCACACGACCCGCGGGGGAAATCATGCGCACCATCTGGTTCGAGCCGTTGTACTCGTAGCGGCTCAGACCGCCCTCAGCGTCCAGTACCTGCACGGGGTTACCCGCGCCGTCATAAACCATCGTAGAGACAGTCGGGTCGTCAGCATCTGCACTAACCTGCGGGCCAGAATCCTCAGAGAGAACCTCGCTGCGTACCGGGCGGCCCAGGTGGTCACACGAGATACGCACGCGGTCAACACCATCGTTAGTGGTGAAGGTCTTGCGCGAGGAATCGACGGAAGTACGTACACTCACGCCGGTCGGGTCAATCAACGCGGTCAGGGTGCTTGCGGCATCATACTCGCGAGTCCACACGCCACCGGCGGGGTCAATGGTGCGGACCAGGCGCATCAAACCATCGTAGGCGTAGTTGAACTGCGCGCCACCCGGCAGGGTAATGCGGTCAATATTGCCGTTCGTATCAAAGGAACGCTCCATACGGCGGCCCAGCGGGTCGACCACGGCAACAATGTCACCGCTCGGACCGTACTCGTACTCGGTACGGGCACCAGCGGGATCCACTGATGCCACCAGGCGACCGCCAGCAGCGTACTCAAAACGCCAGCGGGAACCATCCGGGTCCTGACGGCACACCATGTGACCGGCAGAATCATAGGTGAACTCAGTCTCCAGCCCAAGGGCGGAAACGACCTTCACCAGGTGCCCTGCAGCAGAGTACTCGCAACGGGTCAGCTGCTGCTCAGCGTTACGAATACCGGTCAGCAGACCACACTCGTCATACTCAAAGGAGACGGTAACGCCCTCAGGGCTCACCACGCGCTGCAGCAAGCCATCAGACCACTCAAAACGGGTCACATGACCGTTGCCGTCAGTCATGGAAGAGGGGTTACGCTCAAAATCGTTCGCGTACTCGTAAGTCACCGTAGTCATCGGGCTTACGGCAGGGTTCTGGGCAGACTCCTGCCCCGAAGTAGTCTCATCGAGGGTGCGGCCCTGAGCCTCAGCCTCCAGGCGGGCACGACGAGCCAGACGGGCGGCACGGCGAGCGCGCGGGTCCGTCTCAATAGCACTCACCGTCATAGAAACTACGCGGTCATGCTCGTCATAGGCGAAGAGGGTTTCAGCACCCTCATCGGTGACCTCACGAATAATACGGCCACGCTCATCGCTGTAGCGAGTGATGCGGGAACCATCGCGGTCCACCACGCTCACACGGTTACCAAAGTCATCGTAGGCATAGCTAGCACGCCCACCTTCCGCGTCAACAATAGCGGTCAGGCGTGCGTACTGGTCACTAACCCACAGGTTCGTGTAGGAGGCGTCTTCGTTCGAAACGTCAGTAATGCCGTTCGGCAGGTAGCGGTAGCGAACACGACGACCGTATTCGGTATCCTGCTCGGTAATGCGGCCAGCAGGGTCGTAGTAGTTCGTCACCTCAACAGTGCCGGTGCTAGCCACCACGCGGTGAATCAGACCGGCAGCGTCATGTTCATAACGGCGGGTACCGGCATCACCGTGCACAGCGCACAGGTGGGTACGACCATCAAGGGTGACGTACTCGTAACGCACAGACTGGCCACGTGAAGAGTGAATAGCACCGACAAGACCACCTTCGGTGTACTCCACGTTGATACGTGCACCGCGCTGATGCACGATAGTGCCAACACGGCCGTCCTCATCACGCAGGTACGCGACAGCAGTACCTGCTCCAGCGCTCATACCCAGGTAAACACCGGTGAGGTTAAAAATGTGCTGAGTTCCAGCGTTGTCGGAGATACGCAGCAGAGACGAGGCGTCATAGCCCGTAGCATGCAAAATATAGCGCAGGGAGGGGTCAGCAATAGAACCCTCTTCACCCATCAGCTGGGTAAGGGGCAGTTCTTCAAGCCACCACGCTTCACGCGGAGCACGAGCGTAACCGTGGGTGCCGTCCTCACGAATCATTCGGTCGAAAGTAACCTCACGACCGTCAGCCATCGTCCAGATAGCATTCTCATCGTTCAGCTGCACACGGCTCTCAATATTCGAGGACCAACCAGCACCGAACACACCGGATACAGCATGCTGACCGAAGACAGCCACACTGTTGTACATGCGAGTTACAGAGCAAGCAGAAACCACGCCGGAGAACGCCATATCGGTCTCTTCTTCAATGAAGTTACCGGTTGCAACGTTCACGGGGTCATTCACATAACCGCTTGTGGTGGACATTCCTACTACAGCCGGCGTTGGAACTTCCAAATCGTGGCGCTCAGTACTAACACCAGCTGCGCTGATTGCACCTTCCAGAGTCGAATTGGCAACGGTAATAACCTGGCTCGAGCTACCGTACTTTTCAAAAGTATCGGCTACGATACCCAGCCAGGTCTTATCGTTGGCGTTCGACTTATTCCATGCTTCAAACGTGCTGATGAGATTTTCAGCATCGACGGAGCCCCACTGGCACTTAACCATAAACTCTGTGGAAAGGTTACGCAGCTTGCCAGGCTCAGCATCAAGGCTAGTACCAAGGTTCGCCAAAGTATTAGAGAGAGAGCGCACGGTCGAAGGGCGCGCTGAAGAAACAGTCATACTCCCTGAGCGGGTCTCAGTGCTCTCACGATGACCTAGCGATGTGGTGTCAATCGAGGTATCCGGCTTATACGATGTCGGCTTAGGCGGTTCACCTCCGAACGTTTCAACCCACCATTTGCGGATACCACCCAAGTCATGCTCATAGTGGTACATAAGGTCGCGGTTCTCATTTTCCTTATGAGCTGACTCTTTGAGGCGGTCCACCACATCAGCCAGTTGACGGAAGATGCTGGCGATATCACGACCATCGCTAATGGTGGTATCAATATTTGCCGCCGCAACATCAGCGTAGTGACCTTTAAAGTCCTCCAAAGCTGTTGTCAGCGAGCTCTTGAGGGAGGGTAATGCATTATCAATATTCTGCGCAACGGTGCGGCAGGCATTGGCAAGGGCATCCGACGTAGCATCATCGTACTTGACTTTTTCAGTATTCAGATTCATGCTCTGTTGTCTTTCGGTGTGGTTAGTACGGAAGTGTGGTGATTAAACACGTCCTAGCAAGCACATTTACTGCGCCTAGATACGACGTGCGTTGAAGCCGAATAACAGAAAACGCCGCCTACCGCTCACCGCCCCGTAGCCGGGGAGCGGGGCGGTAAACGGCGTTTACCAGGGAAGGCTTAGGAGCCGCCACCTGCCTGGAAGATATCGGTAGAAATCTGGTTGAGCTGCTCGCGCAGGTCAGTCAGTTCCTGAGTCAGGTTACGCAGGGTGTTTTCTACGCCGGGCCAGGTGTCATTGCGGAAACGCTCAGCCAGGGGGCCGTCCCAGTTGTTGGGGTCCTTCAGCTGGTTACCCTGCTGGTTGAGGTTGTTGATTTCGTTCTGCAGACCGCCATTGATGATGTTCTGGAGAGCAGTAATGGCATCCTTGGCTGCCTGCGATGAGAGTACGCGATCGGACACGATGTTCCTCTTTCGTCGTTGAGTTGCCGGAAGATGTGCATTAGATACGCGAATATCAAATACGCACCGTTAGTGCTTTGCACCACTTCGAACATTACACTATTTCGCGGCAAAGCGCATCCCCTGCACCCTATTGTGAGAAAAATTTCTCATAGTAGACATTGCACATCAGTGCGTGCATATACATTTATCTACTCCCATCAAGCTCTCATCAAGGGTTTTCTCCCGCTACGGTATCCTTAGGAAATGCCAACCCGCTCGGGGTGGCACCCTATCGATAGATTCACCAACCACATACGAAATGAGGACTTTCAT
>NZ_KV810726.1:0-1214 GCF_001812895.1 Rothia sp. HMSC069C04 | reverse complement strand
GCGCACTTGCGGGCCTGGGGGCCCTGCTTGCGGCATGCGGCCAGCAGGCAAATAACGAGGCGGCAGCCACCGCAACTGCCGCACCAAGCGAATCGGCATCTACTTCTGCTGCGGCATCTGAATCTGCATCAGCTTCAGCAACCCCCTCTACTGTCCGAGGCTACTCGGGCGGCTCGAAGGCGCCTGATGGCGAGTACCGCCCTGCGGACGGCAAGGGCCCTGCTCAGAACGTGCCGAAGCCTAACGCCCCTGAAGAGGGCTATCGTGAGAAGTCTATTGAAGGTATCCGTAAGACGATGGATGCTTGGGTGAAATGGACTAATTACGGAATTCAAGTAGGCGATTTTACGGAATCCCGAAAATACATTTCCAGTAATTTTGAAAGTGAACTTAAGGGATATAAGAGCTTTGAGGACTTGTATAAGCGCGGCGGGTGGATTATTGATGGCATTGACAACTATGTTGCTGATGGAAATCCGTGGTCTGAGGATGGGGAAACCTATTTTTGGAAGGCATATCGCGAGTGGAATTATATAACTCTTGTGGAGCCTACCGGAGAATGGCACCGAAACCGAAATATCCAGAAGGATAATGACACCTGGAAATTTGAATTTAAGTACTCCGACTCTTCATGGAAAATTATCGGTTACGAACAGGTAGAAGACTAAAATAATGAACAAAATAATAAAATGCAGTGGGATTTTTTCTCTATCTTGCATTCTAGGATTTTGCGGTACCACTAACGTTGATGCATACGTTATTACTGCGCCTTGTTCTGACACATCAGCTAAAGTTTGCCAAATCGAAGTTGAAACAACTACTTCGCGAGGCAGTCAAGATGGTTACGATGAGAAAAATACAGGTGCAGATAATGCCAACCAGGAAATTCAGCAACAATATACTTATTCCACGGTAAATCAGGGAAACGGCGTAAAAGTTACCTACGCCAACGAAAATCCCAATATTATGTCATGCACAACCAAAGACGGAAGAATAGGAACATTCAAGTTCACAAATATGTCGCTTGAATCTGGCATTCCTGTAGATCACGGAAGTCCCCGAAGCCCTTCCTCTGCTAGCTGCATTCCCAACGATACCCGCACCCTGACCAGTGCCGACAGCCCGGGTCCCACCGGCCCGACCTACGAAGAAGTCATGGAGGAAATCCGCCACGCTGCAGAGTCGCTAGAGCCAGGCAAGCCGACCCTGCACCA
>NZ_KV810725.1:0-50642 GCF_001812895.1 Rothia sp. HMSC069C04 | reverse complement strand
CCACACCCTGATGCGCCCGCAGCGTGAAGCTCGAAGGCACCGGGCGGTTTGCCGCATCCACCAGATGAGAGGGAACCGTCACGGTCACATCCTTCGAGCCGGTGTTCAGAGCAGCCCAACCACGAGTAAAGGCACGAGTCTGAGCGGTCTTCTGAGCGATAATACCGCCGACCGGATCCCCCAGATCATAGGAGAGCTCCGGGGCGTGCGGGATCTCGTCGTAGGCGTCGTGGTGGGTTGCACTGATGCCGGTGAAGGCACCTCCACCGAACACCCAGAAGCCCGCCAAACCGTAGAGGAAATTCTCATCCGTGCCGGTAATCGGAGCCTTACGGTCGCTGAGCGGGGTGCGCAGAATCGTCACCTTCTTCTGCGAGGCGGCGCTACGGCCACCCAAACCCGCAAAAGTAGCACCCAGGTTCACGTCGCCCGCCGAGCCGTTCGCAATCTCACGACCCTGCATCACGGCATACGGCGAAGACAGGTAGTCGTTCGGACCCCAGCCGAGCCACACCTCCTCAAAGCCGCCACCGTAGGCGCTGTGACGCTCCCACTTGCCGTAACGCAGACGAGACTCAGCAATATTGGGCACCAGAATCTTGCCAATCTTATTCAGCTCAATACCGGCGTACGCAACCAGAAAATCCAGGTGCTCACGGATCTTCGTCATGGACTCCACGCCCTGGATGGGCAGGTCCAGACCGTAGTAATCGTTCTCCACATCGTTATCAGCCATGACCCCGTCAAAGGGTGAGTCGCGCATTTCGCGCACCACAGCGTCCACCCAGTGCCAACGATAGTCGGCGTTCCACACCTGCATCTGGAAGTGCTTGGGGTAGCCCTTCCACTCGATACGGTCACCGTTGAGGCGGTGGGCGAAGAAATCCTTACCGGAGTTCGCCATCGACTGCGCCAGCGGGTAAGACACACCCGAAGAATAGATCGGGCCGGGCTCATAAGAGCGGGTGGAAGACAGGCACTTGTACGCCAGCACCACCATTTGAGGTGCACGCTTCTTCAGGTAGCGTGCCGCGTCCAGTTCCCAGGGCTGCAGGATTGCGACAGAGTAGTTCTTGACCGCAAAATCGAGCTGCTGCTGGGTAATGGGCTTACCGCCGTAGCGGACCCAGGCACCAAATTTGCCGGGTCCGCCCAAACGGGTGAGGTTATTCGCCATCGTACTCCGGGTTGAATTCGGGGGCGCGAGGAGGCAGCTTGCCCAGCTCGCGGTAAATCGTGTTGTAGCGGTCCATGACCAGTCGCAGCTGGAAGAAGCTGACGATACGGTCGTAGGCGTTCACACAGTAGCGTTCGTAGATGCTGGGCTCCTCCATGAGGGTGCGCAGCGCCGCCGCGAAGCCGTGAATATCGCCGGGGATGGTCAAGATACCGCAGTTACCGATTTCGTGGCCGTCGGGGGCGACCAGCACATCATCGATGAGCTGGGACATACCGCCCACGTCGGTGCTGACCAGCGGGATGGACGCGGCCATCGCCTCGAGCGCCACAATCGGCTGACCCTCATTGTAGCTGGGCATGAGCAGCAGGTCGAAGCGGTCGAGCATCGCACGCACGTTCACGGTGCCGTGGAAGGTGATGTACTCGCCCATGTTGAGCTCTTCGATGGTGCGCAGGCACAGCTCGTAGTACTCGGGCAGGTGGTCCTTGGGGCCGAGCACGTCCAGGTGGAAGTTCACCAGACCCTGATCGCGCAGCACCGCGAGGGAGCGATCAGGTCGGTCAGGCCCTTAATGGGCACCACGCGGGCAATGAACACGAAGCGCCACACGTGGCCCCGACCCTCAGCGAGGATGCGGGCACGCGCCGCCTGGCGGGCGTAGTAGGCTTCCGCCACGGACTCGATGAGCATACCGTTAGGCAAAATGATTGCGCGGTCCTTCTCGCCCTCGTTCATCTGGTCGATGGGCGCGCCAATACCGCGTGCCTCTTCCAGAGCCTTGGGGTACAGGTAGGTTGCCATGTCAGCGCTGGGGTAGCAGAAGCGGCCCATTTCGACGAACCAGACGGACCAGGCACGCTCGTCGAGAGTGACCGGGCCCAGGCCGGGGTGCTCACGCTCTTCGTTGAGGAAGGCGTAGTCGGTGGTGACGGGCTTCGCCATGTTGCGTTCGAGCTTGGTGTTCACGGTATCGCGAATGTAGAGGTTGTGCTCGGTCAGCAGGAAGCTGGTGCCGTGGTCACGTGCGGCGGCGGCGGCGATGAGTGCCGCGTAGCCGGTGGTGTGGGCGTGGTAGACGCGGGCGTGCGGCATCCGCTCGTGCAGGATCGCAAAGAGGATGGAGACGAAGTCGCGCACCTTCCAGAAGAGCTCACCGAAGGGCACCTCGGAGAAGAAGCCCAGACCCGCAATCGCCTGCATGAACTCGCGGGTTCCGAAGAGGCCGAAGAGGTTGTAGCTGCGGGTTGCGGGGTTGATGCCCTCGTCGTAGAGCTTCCAGAGGGGGTTCACGTCGCCGGCGATGAGGGCGCTGAAGCCGTCCATGAGGCGCTGAGTGAGTGCCTGACGCTCCGCAAAGTTCATGCGCAGTGCGGAGGGGTCACAGGCTTCCGCGAAGGCCTCGCGGTTGACTTCCAGGCTCAGGTACAGCACCTTGACCCACTTGACGTTCTCGGGCATGCCGTAGAGGTCTTCGTGGGGGGAGTTCTTATCCCAGGCGATGTGAATAATGCCGTAGGTCAGATCCGGGTTTTCGCAGACGATATCGTGCACCACCGCGGACACACCACCCTTGAGGTAGGGGTAGGTGGATTCCATGATGATGGCGACGTCAACGTCCGGGTATTCGGGGTCGCTGTAGTGGGGGCCGGGAGCCGGAAGCTGCAGCGGCGCGTAGTGGTTTCGGTACATCTGTTCAGTCATTGTCGTATGTGTCTTTCGCGGACCGTGCGGTTCTTACCAGGCGAGGGCTCGACGCCAGAAGAGGGAGTACTCGGGTGCAGCCCACGCCTGACGGTAGACGCGGTAGCATGCGAAGGCGAGCACTGTCTCGCCCACGATGATGGGCAGGTAGCCGGTCTCGTTGGGCAGGATCATGAAGGAGATGAAGAGCAGCACCAGGTGCGCTGCGGAGAGCAGCTGCACAGTGACGTACATGGTCATGTACTCAATCTGGTAGATCAGCAGTGCCACTGCAACGAAGAGGAACGCCACGACCAGGCCGGAGAGCGCCAGCGGGTAGGACTGCGGCAGGAAGATGAACATCAGGATGCCGGTAACGATAGCGCTGGCGATGTAAATCAGCAGGGAGTTGCGGATAGCGTGGTTGGAGGTGCGCAGAGCCTTCGAAGACTCCGCCTGAACGCCCTTGTAGGGCAGGCGGTCGAAGATGGTCCACAAGTGCTGGATGCTTGCGTTGACGCGGTCTGCTTCCACCACGAAGAAGTAGTTGTAGGCAATAACGCAGGGGATCAGGCTCAGGTAGATTGCCACGACGTTGATTTCACCGCCGGTGACCAGGAAGAGCATGTACTTATCGGCCCAGATGATGGAGCCGGTGAAGAAGCCGCGCAGGGCGTCGAGCGCAATGTCCTTGAGCGGGATGCGCGCGAAGTGCAGCAGGTGCACCAGGTCCTTACCGAGGCTCACCAGCAGGATGAGCGAACCAACCAGCGGCGGCAGGAACCAGATGACGGGGTAGCAGTACAAGGCAAGAGTGTAGCCAAGCCACGCGATGAACCAGATGATGCGGTTCTTCGCGAGGTTCGGGATGACCAGCAGCTGCGCGAACGCAATGTTGAGAACGCCCAGGACGAAGAACGCACCGAATGCAGTCGGGCTCCAGTGAAGAACGAGGGCGACCGGAATTGCGAAGAGCAGCACCAGCGGCATGGTCATGAAGAAGAGATAGAGCCAGTTGCGGGTGAACGCGGTCAGGTCGGTAATGTCCTGGAACTGCGGCTCGGACATGCGTGCGCGTACGGCTCGTGCTTCGGCACGCTTGAGCTGGTGCTCAAGGGTTTCAGCGTGAATACGCAGGCCTTCGCGGGCGTCCGCAATCTTCTTGTGCTCCATCTGGATAGCACGGTAAAGGGGCAGGCAGGCTGCCTGGCTGAGCCAAGGAACGGTAATGGACGCCGCCAGAATCACCTGGATCAGGGGTACACCATCAAGGTTGTACCGGTTAATGGTCGGGGTGACCATGGGGAAGACGGTGGTCAGCAGCGCGACCGGGGAAACGTAAAGCAGAAAGTTAATGAGGAGGCGCCAGGCGGTGGTGGTTTTTTCCTCGGTACCGTGGTTGGTAGACAATCTTGCAGACTTTCAGTCGATAATCGTAAAGATTAGGGGCAGTGTGTTTGAACAGCACCGTGTGACGCGCCAGGGGGGAAGACTCGTCGTACCGAGAAGTGCCGGGTCCCCATGGTTTGCGCTGATGCCGCCGTGAATCAATATACGGCATATATCAACTAAAACCTTTGGTTTCCTTAACCCTCTACTTGATATTTGGAGGGATTTAGGACACACCCACATAATGCGCGTCACACAAGAATGCAAAACATCTAGTGAGAGCAATATTCTATGCAATATACGCGGGGTGCAACAACCTTGATTTGGGTGCTCCACGCTAGGTGCTGACGCGCTGGCACACCGGCACAAGGTTCACCCAACCAAGGATCCCCCGCACTACCTGTGCACACACCATGTGTCCCTGCGCAAAAGCATCCCGGCCCCTCCCACCGGGAGGGAACCGGGATGCTCTAAGCGACCCTAACAGGCCTTAGCTATTTAGGATGCACTCGAGAGAGTACGCAGTGCCACGGACACTACAGCCAAGCGCGGGTGACCGGATGCGTCGAGAGCGGCCTCGCCAATCTCCTTCAGGATGCGGTCGATGTTGCCGACGCGGGTCGGGTGCTCCTCAATCCAGGTTGCCAGTGCCTGCTGTGCACCATCCACGGTGGAGAAGTCGCCCTTCGCGCCCTCAGCCACGGACAGTGCGAGGCTTGCAGCAGTCTCGTAGAGGCTGCCGCGCATTGCCTGGCGTGCCAGGATCTCCCAGCGGTCGCTGCGGGGCAGCTCGGTGATGAGGCCGAGCAGTTCGTCCACCTTGAAGCGGTCGTAGGTTGCGAAGTAGACCGGTGCCAGCGAGGTTGCCTCGAAGTCGTGGTCGCGTGCCGCACGGATAACGTCCAGCAGGGCGTAGCCCTCGAAACCGCGGATCCAGATGACGATGAGTTCCTCGGGCAGGCCCCATGCCTCGCCTGCGTCGCGCTTTGCACGAACACGCTCGCGGGAGGTGCCGGAGAGGTACTCGGGCAGGTTGTGGCGCATCTCGACGACGGAGCCGAAGATCTCCAGCAGCTCAGAGATGCTGGTGCCAGCAACCACGCCACGCTCGGTGATGAACCAGCGGACAGCACGATCCAGAACGCGCTGGTTGTCGCGCAGAACGGTGAACCATGC
This sequence comes from Rothia sp. HMSC069C04, assembly GCF_001812895.1. NCBI lineage: Bacteria > Bacillati > Actinomycetota > Actinomycetes > Micrococcales > Micrococcaceae > Rothia > Rothia sp. HMSC069C04. The sequence goes on along the minus strand of NZ_KV810725.1, from coordinate 45,217 downwards.
ATCCAGCGGGGTCTTCGGGGGCAGTTCGCGGTGCAACTTAGCTGCGGTGCCCAGCTCGAAGAGCTCACGAGCGACGATGAAGGCGCGTGCGACGGAATCGATACCGACGTTGAACTCCTCCATCACGCGGTATGCGAAGGTGATACCGCCGATGTTGACCAGCTCGTTAGCGACGCGGGTGCAGATGATTTCCTTACGCAGCGGGTGCGAGTCCAGGTGCTGACCGAAACGCTCAACCAGTGCTGCCGGGAAGTAGCTGCGCAGAACGCCTTCCAGGTAGGGGTCGTCCGCGAAGTCGGTCTGCTCCAGTGCGTGGGTGAGGTAAATCTTCACGTACGCAGCCAGGACGGACAGCTCGGGGCGGGTCAGGCGGTCGCCGGTGGTCTCCAGACGCTCGTCCAGCTCCTCGTCGGTGGGCAGGAACTCGACGGCGCGGTTCAGGCCGGCGTGCTCTTCCAGGTCGTGCATGAGGCGCTTGTACAGGTTGGTGCCCAGGAAGGAGCCGTGGAACTCACCCTGCAGCAGAACGTTCTGCTCAACGTTGGTCTCGAGGACCTTGCCGCCGACCTCGTCCTGCAGGGACTCGATGAAGGAAGCACGCTCTTCGCTGGACAGCTCGCCGTGTGCCACGAGGCGGTCCACCAGAATCTTGATGTTGACCTCACGGTCACTGGTTTCCACACCTGCGGAGTTGTCGATTGCGTCGGTGTTGAGGATGACGCCGTTGAGCGCAGCCTCGATACGACCCAGCTGGGTGAAGCCGAGGTTACCACCCTCGCCAACAATCTTGGCGCGCAGATCCTTGCCGTTGACGCGCAGTGCGTCGTTAGCCTTGTCGCCCACCTGTGCGTTGGTCTCGGTGGAGGCCTTCACGTAGGTACCGATACCGCCGTTGTAGATCAGGTCGACCGGTGCCTTCAGGATTGCGGAAATCAGCTCGGTCGGTGCCAGCTCGGTGACGGACTCGTCCAGGCCCAGGACCTCGCGCACCTCGGGGGTGATCTCGATGGACTTCAGACCGCGAGAGTACACGCCACCACCGGCGGAAATCAGGTCGCGGTTGTAGTCCTGCCACGAGGAACGGGGCAGATCGTACAGGCGCTGACGCTCGTCGAAGGACACTGCCGCGTTCGGGTTCGGGTCCAGGAAGATGTCGCGGTGGTCGAATGCTGCGACCAGGCGGGTTGCCTTGGAGCGGAGCAGACCGTTACCGAACACGTCACCGGACATGTCGCCAATGCCGACTGCGGTGAACTCTTCGGTCTGAGCGTCGTGGCCGAGCTCAGCGAAGTGACGCTTGACGGACTCCCATGCACCACGTGCGGTGATGCCCATAGCCTTGTGGTCGTAACCGACGGAGCCGCCGGATGCGAAGGCGTCGCCCAGCCAGAAGCCGCGCTCCAGACTGATTGCGTTTGCGGTGTCGGAGAATGCTGCGGTGCCCTTATCCGCTGCAACCACCAGGTAGTAGTCGTCAGCGTCGCGTGCTACAACACCTTCGGGGCGGACAACGGTCTCGGAGCCGTCGGTGCCCACTGCGAGGTTGTCGGTGACATCCAGCAGGGAGCCGATGAAGACCTTGTAGGACTCGCGGCCCTCGGTGATCCATGCGTCACGATCCACTGCGGGGTCGGGCAGCTGCTTGGGGTAGAAGCCACCCTTCGCGCCGGTGGGGATAATGACGGCGTTCTTCACCATCTGGGCCTTGACCAGGCCGAGCACCTCGGTGCGGAAGTCGTCACGGCGATCCGACCAGCGCAGGCCACCACGTGCAACGCTACCGAAGCGCAGGTGAACACCCTCAACGCGCGGGGAGTAGACGAAAATCTCGAACTTGGGGCGGGGCAGGGGTGCGAAGTCAATCTCCTGCGGTGCCACCTTGAACGCGAGTGCGGGGCGGTCAGCAAGGTATGCGTTGGTGCGCAGGATAGCGCGGATGACCTTGCCGAGGGAACGCAGGTAGCGGTCAGCGTCCAGGGTGGGGATCTGGTTCAGTTCCTCAACCAGGGCTGCTTCGATTTCGTCACGGCGTGCGTTGCGCTGCTCATCGTTGAGACCGTTGTTCGGGTCGAAGCTGACCTCGAAGAACTCGACCAGGTGCTTGGTGATGGCCGGGTTTGCGAGCAGGGTGTTCGACATGAAGGACGGGGTGTAGCCCAGGCCCAGCTGAATCAGGTAGTGGTTCAGGGCACGGAACAGACGTACTTCCTGCCAGGTCAGGCCCTCAGCCAGGATCAGGCGGTCCAGGGTATCGGACTCGCGCTCACCGAGCAGGTAGGCGTTCAGGGCGTCCTCGTAAAGGGAAGCCACAGCGTTTGCATCCACGCCCTCGGGGAACTGAACCCCAAAGTCGTAGAGGTAGCCGTAGTCTTCGCCGTCCTCAGGCTTGAACTCGTAGGGCTTCTGATCAACAACGACCAGACCCATATTCTGCATAACCGGCAGAAGCTCGGTGAGGGTGTGAGGTGCGGACAGGTAGGTCTTCAGTCGGGTGGTGTTGGCTTCGCCGGCTTCAACCTTGATTGCGGCGGGCTTCTGGCCCGAGAGAGATTCAAGAATCACGATATCCTCGATTGCTTGTTCTACTGTGTAATCGGCTCGGTAGGCTGCACTAGTCGCATCTGCCCAGGCTGATGCGAGTCGGCGGCCTGCCGCTCCGGGTTTCCATGCCTCAATAGCAGCTGCGGTTGCTTCCACCCAGGAGCGGGCGGCTTCTTGCAGTCGCTTTTCGAGAGCTTGATGATCCGTCTTCGGCACATCATTGGGGTTGGTGAGCCGAATGCGGAAAAATAGACGCGCCAGCGATGAGGAGGACAGGTACACCTCATGGTCGATGGCACTAAAATCAAATTCTTGTTGGAACACCCGCTGAATACGGGAGCACACGTTCGTGTTGTAACGATCCCGAGGCAGGTACACCACGGCGGAAATAAACCGGTTGAACTGGTCGGCGCGCAGGAACAGGCGGGTCTTGCGGCGCTCCTCCAGGCCCATGATGCCGCCGAACGTATCGGTCAGGTCATTAGCGGAAGCGTGCAACAGCTCCAGGCGCGGGTAATCTTCCAAGGCACCCAGAAGCGCCTTGTCAGAGTAAGAACCGGGGTGGTAGCCGAGGCGGCGGCGCACCATCGCGATACGCTCACGCACCAGCGGAGTCTCAATAGCGGGCAGTGCGTACGACTGACGGGTGAACAGACCCAGAATGACGTACTCACCAATCACGCGGCCGTTCAGGTCGAAGCGGCGCACACCAATGTAGTCCAGGTAGTCGTTCCGTGCTACGGTGGAGCGGGAATTCGCCTTCGTGATGTACAGGGGGCGCGGGAACAGGGCACGCTCCAGGGTCTCGCCCGAAAGGGGGATGCGGCTCTTACCCTCCGTGGTGCGCAGAATACCGAGCGCCGAACCGGGGCGGTCCACCAGAGAAATAGCGCCGGAGGTGCCGTCCAGCACGCGCTCCTTAACGCCCATAAACACGAAGTTGCCGCGGGTCAGCCAGCGCAGGAAGTCCTGTGCCACCTCCACACGGGAGGCAGGCTCCACACCGCGCGGGTTGGCGGCGTAGGATTCCTCGCCGTGACCCAGGGTTGCGCCGCGCAGGTCGTACATGGACTGCGCCAGGTCGAAAACGCGGGTGACCATGGCATCCAGGTCGGTGTGGCAGGCGCGAACGTCAGCGAGGACGCGTTCAACTTCCTTCTCGCAGCGGCGCTGCTCTTCCTCAGTGAGGTAGCGGGTCAGGCGAACCGCAATCCAGGCTTCAATAGCGACAGTGGTACCCGCCGGGGCGTTCTCGCTGAGCTTGAGGGAGGGCACGCCAAGAGTGGCGGTATCGCCACTGGCGAGGTTGCCGCGCATGCCGGTGCCGCGCAGGCTCAGAAGGGTACCGTCCGGGCCGCGTTCAGCGAGGAAGGTGGGGTGAAGAATGGTGACGAAACCACCAAAGTGCGTGGCAAGGCATGCGGTCAGGGAGCTGACGATGTGCGGCATGTCGTCGGTCGCGACGTACAGGGTGGTGTTGTACTCGTCGTTGCGTGCGGCAACGACAGGGGTCTTGGGCAGGCGGATTTGAGCTAGCGCACGGTGGGTGCGAGCCAAATCCTCTAACTCTGCCGGGGTGAACTCTTCACGCTCATCTTCGGGGCTGTTCAGGAAATACTGCTCGACCCATGCATCGGCGCCAGCGAAGTGTGCCATAGCCTTGTCAGTCATTGACAATCTATCCTCCGAATATCGGTATCACTTCACTGTGACGGTGTCTGTGTGGTCTCATGTGCGCACCGTGGCGCGCGAGCACTTATACCAAGCTTATACCTTCGAGGTGTTTCTGTCAGACATATCGCTCTTGTGGGCGTAGAAATTATTTTTATCTTCTTCCCAAATCCAGCGCGCATTTGGTACGGGTTCAAGAAAGTAGGTGCATCTTGAGGGGTGGACACGTACAGTGAAACTATGAGTTTGCGTACTGAATCTTTCCTGGTGGGTCTCATTGGTGACGGCATCACCTCTTCCCTGACCCCTCCCATGCATGAGGCGGAGGCAGACGCGCACGGGGTGCGCTACCTGTACCGCCCCGTCGACCTGGACGCCCTGAACCTGGATGGCGCCTCTGCCCCGGCACTTCTGGATGCGGCGGCACTACTCGGCTTCAACGCTTTCAATATCACGCACCCGTGCAAGCAGTCGGTCATGGAACACCTGGACGAGCTTTCGGATGCGGCACGCGCCCTGGGCGCGGTCAATTGCGTGGTGATTGGCGAGGATGGCAGCTTCTACGGCGATAACACGGACTACTCCGGGTTCATTGCGGGTCTGAAGCGCGGTCTGCCGCAGGTGGCAGAGGATCCGGCGCGCCTGGAACACGTGGCGCAGTTGGGTGCTGGCGGTGCCGGTAGCGCCACGGCGTACGCCCTGTGCCGCCTGGGGGTGCGCCGCCTGAGTCTCTTTGAGCGTGACGCAGCGAAGGCGCAGGGGCTTGCGGAGCAGCTGGGTGGGCTCTTCCCGCAGACCCGAATCGAGGTGCTGAGCGACGACGAGCGCCTCATTGAAGCTCTACTGGAAGCTCAGGGTTTGGTGAATGCAACCCCGGTGGGTATGCACGTGCATCCGGGTATGCCGTTGAGCGAGTCGGCATTGAGCGCCGGGGTGCTGCGTGAAGGCCTGTGGGTTGCGGACGTCATCTACCTGCCGCAACAGACGCAGCTGGTGCGCGCGGCGCGTGCCGCCGGGTGCGAGGTGCTGACGGGCGGCTACATGGCGGTGGGTCAGGCGGTAGATGCGTTCCGTCTCTTCACCGGACTGGAACCGAACGCCGAGCGTATGGCGGCTCATTTTGAGGCGCTGATTGCGGCACAGCAGGGAGATTAGAAAGTTAAACACGCAGGTGGGGTTGGATAGCTAACTATCCAACCCCACCTGTATTTATTCTATATACGGAATATATTCTGTGGGCTATGCATCCAGCTCAGCCAGGGACTTCTTGTACCCCTCACGAGCCGTCAGCGCACCCAACGCCACGAGCACACACATGGCAACCGTGAACACGGCGGGCAGCACCGCATTATGCAGGTCGGCACCGGCGAGGCTCGTCGCCACGGCGGGCGCCACGCCTCCAGAAATTGCGAAGCCAATCTGGGTACCCAACGCCAGGCCGGTCACGCGCACGCGGGTCGGGAACATCTCCGCATAGAAGGCAGGCCACACGCCGTTCGCCATGGAGTACAGCGCACCGTGCATGAGCACGCCGTAGGCGAAGATACCCACCCAGTTACCCTCGGCAATCGCCCCGAGGTACGGGAACATCACCAGGGAAGAAGCCACCGCACCGGTAATGAACACGGGCTTACGACCGATCCGGTCGGCAAGCATAGCGGCGAGCGGAATCGCAATCAGACCGAGGGTGTTGGAGGCGACCGGCACCAGCAGCATGGTGCTGCGGTCAAGGCCGTAACCCTTGGTGGCGAAGGAAAGCGCGAAGGTCGTGAAGACCATGTTCACGGTGTTGACCATGGCGCACACGGCGATGGTGAGCACAGCGCGCTTGTGGTGCTTGAAGACCAGCATGAGCGGGGATTCGGTGAGCTTTTCGCGCTGCAGGTAGGCGGGCGGCTCGGAGAGGGTGCGGCGAATCAGCCAGGCGGTCACCACCACGAAGGCGGAGAGCCAGAAGGGTACGCGCCAGCCCCAGGTGAGCAGGTGCTCGTCCGGCAGGGCAGCGAAGGGAATGAACACGGCGGTCGCCAGTAGCGAGCCGAACTGGGTGCCCTGCAGGGTCCAGCTGGTCGTGAAGGCGCGCTGGTGTTCGTGGGCGTGCTCCAGGGAGATGGAGATGGAGCTTGCCTGCTCACCGGCGGCGGAGAGGCCCTGAAGCATACGGCAGGCGACCAGCAGAATCGGCGCGATAATACCCGCCTCGCTATAGGTCGGCAGGCAACCGATTGCGAAGGTTGCAAAGCCCATCAGGAAGAGGGTGAGCATCAGGACGAATCGGCGGCCGTAACGGTCACCGAGGGGCCCAACAATCATGGCGCCAAAGGGTCGCACAACGTAGGCGACGCCCACAACCACCATGGACTTGAGGATGCCGATGGCGGCGGTGTCTTCGGGGAAGAAGATGCGGTTGAGTACGATTGCCGCGGCGGTGCCGTAGACGGCGAAGTCGTAGTATTCGAGGGCGGAGCCTATCCAGCTGGCGAGGGCGGCTCGTCGTGGTGATCGGGCGGGCGCGTCGGTGCGTCGGCTCATGGGTGGCTCCTTCGGTGGTGTACCCGTTGGGAGGGGCGGGGCCGCGGTGTGGGCGGCCCGCGCGGTCTGTCAATGTGCCCTTCCAGTGTAGGGAGCACCCCACCCATTTTCCATAGGGTTACCTAAGTTCCCAAGGTTTGAAGTAGGAATAGCAGGCTGATACCCCCAGCCCCCGTATGATGTATCTGTATGTAGTTCCGTCACCGATGTTCTCCGTCGCCAATGTTCTCTAAGGGGTACCATGTCTTCACCGCGCACCAGCATTATCATGCCGGTCTACAACACGGCTGACACTGTCGTCGCCGCGATGGAGTCCGTTCTGGCACAGACCGACCCCGACTTTGAGCTGCTGGTAGTGGTTGACGGTTCCCCTGACCATTCCTCGAAGGTCATTCGCGAGTTCCTGCAGAACACCCCCGACCCCCGCATCCGCCTGTTCGACAATGAGCAGAACGCTGGCGTGTCTGCGGCACGTAATCAGGGTCTGGATGAGGCGCGCGGCGAGTGGATTACGTTCATTGATTCTGATGACACGTACCGCCCCGAATTCCTGGAGCGCCTACACGCCGCGGCGGCACGTAACGGCGCGGATGTGGCAACCTGCGGTCACACCATTGCCCGCGCCGACGGCTCCACGATGGACCGCCCGCAGGATGCGCCCGGTACGTACACGGGTCGCGATATTGCCATCAACTATCTGCTGAACCGTTTTACGGGGTTTGTGCACGATAAAATTTTCCGCGCTTCGCTCTTCTCTTCGGTACGTTTCGCGACCGATATTCACCGCGCCGAGGATGCCCTCGCGGTCTTTGAGTGTCTCATGCAGGCGCAGAAGCTTGAGGTTATCCCGGATTGCCTGTACCTGTACCACATGGGCTCTGAGGGCCTGACCTGGGGCCGCGTGACCCCGGTGGAGGAAAGCATCCGCCACACCCGCTACATGCGTGAAGCGGGTGCGCCGCTACTCTCCTCGAAGGAGGGTCAGCAGGCGATGGCGATTTCTTCTGCGCTGACCTACCTGAATAATGCGCAGCAGGCGCTCATGAGCAATAGCGCCGACTCGGACGAGGTAATCCGCGAGTGCCGCCGCCAGATCGAGTGGGGTTGGGTTGTACCGGCGCTGCGTTCTAGCCCGGTGGTGGGTGCGGCGAGCCTGCTGTTGAAGCTCTCCCCCGCCCTGTACCGCACCCTGTACGGCGCGTACGTTCGCCGCGCCTACAGCATGTAAACTTCAACGTTCTTATCAGCCCCGTTCTCAAAGGTTCCCACCCCATGTCTGCCATCCCTCGCACGAGCATCATTATGCCGGTCTACAACACCGCCTCCACTGTCATTACGGCGATTAAGTCGGTGCTGGCGCAGACCGACCCCAATTTTGAGCTTCTGGTCATGATTGACGGCTCCCCGGATGATTCGGCGCAGCTGATTACCGAGTACCTGCAGCAGAACCCGGATGAGCGTGTGCGCGTGTTCAATAACCCTGAGAACCAGGGTCCTTCCGCGGTGCGTAATCAGGGCCTGGATGAGGCGCGCGGCGCGTGGGTGGCGTTCCTCGATTCCGACGACATTCTCTACCCGACCTTCCTGGAACGCCTGCACTACCACGCGGAGCGTACCGGCGCGCAGGTGGTCAATTGCGCCCACAATATGGTGGCGGCCGACGGTTCGATTACGCAGCGTCTGAAGGGCACCCCCGGCATACTGACCGGTCAGGAGGCGGCGTTCGCCCTGCTCAAGGATGAGCTGTCCCCCTACCCTTGGGATAAACTCATTGACCGTTCCCTGCTGGAGGGCATCTACTTCCCGGCAGATATTCGCCGCGCCGAGGATGAGTGCGTCATCCTGGACTGCTACCTGCGAGCGCAGAGCGTGACCGTCATTGATGAGCCGCTGTACGCCTACGCGGTGAGCGCGGCAAGCCTGACGTGGAGCCGTATCACTCCCCTGGATGAGACGCGCCGCCTGCTGGAATATTTTGAGAAGTCTCTGCAGCGTACGAGCACGTATCATCTGCCTGCCGGTCAGGAGGCGCTGACGATTGCTCGTGTTCTTGCGTACCTGAATAATGCGCAGCAGGCGCTGATTGTGGGCGGCGAGAGCGCATCGGCGGTGTTGGCGGGTTGCCGTGCCGGTTTTACGGTGCGCGATGCGCTGCTTGCGTTGCGCATCCGCCCGGTGTTTGGTGCCGCCGGCCTGCTGTTGAAGACCAGCACGGCGCTGTACCGTCTGCTGTACGGTGCGTACGTTAAGCGGGTCTATAACCTTTAGATTTCGGGTGCGTGCACCCATGTTTCGTCACACTCACACACATTGATTGGAGTGGATTTTCATGTCCTCCAAACCTGCATCGGCGCGGGTGGCGTCCCCTGTGGAGGCTAAGCCTGAGTCCCCGGCCGAATCCCGAGCTGAGTCTCAGGCGGCTTCCGCACCTGCCGCGAGCCGCCCTAGACCTGCGCGAAAGGTGTACCTGGATCTTATTAATGTTCTCGCCATTATCTTCGTGGTGGCGCTGCACGTGCGGTTCAACTACCGGGTGGATTATGATTCGCCCGGTTGGGTTCTCGAGAACATTCTTTCGGGTACCGCGGTTGCCGCGGTGCCGCTTTTCTTCATGGCCTCGGGTATTACCCTGCTGAATTTCACGAACCGTGAGAGTGTCGGCACGTTCTATAAGAAGCGTTTCACGAAGATTCTGATTCCGCTGCTGGTGTGGGGTCAGGTGTATCTCTTTGCACGCAGCTGGTTTATGCACACTCCCCTGCCTACGGGTGAGGAGATTCTGGCGGTACTGCTGGCACCGAACAAGGTGGGTGTGACCCTCTGGTATTTGGAGGCACTCATCGGTGTGTACCTGGTGTTGCCGATCTTCTCGTACGCCCTGCGCGGTGCCGGTGAGAAGAAGGTGCAGCTGGCGTGGCTGATGGCTGCTCTGGGTCTGCTGATGCCCATTGCAACTGCTTCTCTGCAGAAGATTAATCCGCAGTTTATGCCGGAGTTCTCTGCACCCATTGTGGGGTATGTGGGCTTCTGCTTCTTAGGTTATGCGCTGGCGAATACGGAGTTCAGCCTGCCGTGGCGTCTGGTCATCTATGTGCTGGGTATTGCCGGTTCCCTGACGCATATTCTGGTGGGCCCGTACCTGGTGCTGAACCACCCGGGTCTGGGCGGTTTGGCGACCGAGTACCTGTCTGTTCCGACGATTTTCTGGGCTTCGGCGGTTTTTGTATTCTTCAAGTCTCTGCCGCTGAATCGTCTGCCGGAGGCGGTTCAGACGGGTCTGCGTAAGCTGTCAGCTCTGACTTTTGGTGTGTACCTGATTCACCTGCTGATTATTCAGGGCCTCGCCGCCTACGGTTGGCCGCTGGTGGATTATCGTCTGGAGGCACCCTACGCGCTGCTGGTGTGGGCTTCTTCGCTGATTTTGGTGTGGCTGCTGCGCTGGATTCCGCCGGTTCGTAAGTGGCTGATTCCCTAGCGGTGAGCCGCCTACCGGGTAAACCTATGGGAGGGGCGCGTACGTGATGTACGTGCCCCTCCCATAGGTTTTTAAGCAGAGGTTTTTAAGCTACTCGGCGTGAGCTTCTTCCGCGCGGGATGCCAAAGCCACGCCCACCATGTGCACCACGAAGCCGCAGACCGGGCCGACCGCCAACGCCACGATAGCGCGCGGCACCAGCGGCGCGGGGATCAGGAACGCCAAGCTCAAGGTCACCGCCGCGGCAACCACCCAGCCGGCGAGGTAGATGCGGTGCTGGTTCACCGCGAGCGCCATATTGCCCGAGAGGGTCATGAGCGCCAGCAGTGCCGAGGCGAAGACCAGCGCACCCAGGGTGATGCCGGAGGCTGCCGCCTCGTACGCGGACTCTGCACCTGCGGCGGGCGGGTAAATCAGGCGGAACAGCAGCGGACCCACCAGGTACGCCGCCAACGCGCCCGCAGCGCCCACAGCCACCACTGCGGCGGCAGGCTTAATGAACGCCGCTACGGGGCGGTGGCGCTGCTTCAAGAAAGCAGAAACCGCCACACCCTGGAACGCCTGCAGGGGAATCATAATCGGCGAACGGGTAATGGAAATCGCCAGGATCAGGGTGCCCAGCACGACTGGCTCGCTCTCCGCGGCACCGCTCGCCTTCAGCACATTCGGGAAACCCATCATCAGCACCGCCGCGGCGGCAGAGGACAGGAACGACCAGAGGATATTGGTCGTCAGGCGACCCGCAGGCACATCGGCGCGGGCAACCCACAGGCGGCGACCCGAGACAGTCACGAACGCCAGGATAAGCCACAGACCCATCGGCACGACGGTTGCCACCTCAAGACCGGCAAGGGAAGGAATCATGAGCGCAGCCGCAAACATGAGGATGAGGCGCCCGGCAGATTCCAGACCGCCCACCGCCGCAAAAAGATACCAGCGGTCCTCACCGGCGGTCACACCGCTGATGGTCGCCTGTAGGGCGTAGAGGAACACGCCCACCGCCATGACGGCCACGCCCACTGCCGCCGAGTGCGGAATCTGCTGAGCCGCCCACAGCGGGGAGCTCACCAGCACCAACGCACCGGCGATAGCACCCAGAGCCGCGGTCACCGTAACCACGCGAGCGCCCTGCGGCGCGGAACCCTCAGCAGATGTAGCCCCGCCGGATGCAGCCCCGCCGGATGCAGCCCTGTCAGCTACAGCACGGGTGCGTGCCGTACCCACCGCGCGCGTAATCTCCGGCTGAATGCCCGTAATAATGCCGGTCACCGTGAAAAGCGCCGCCCAAAACAGCAGGAACTCCGTCAGCTCCGAACCATTCAGGGCACGCTGAGCAATCATCGTCACCACCAGCGTGGAGACCGCCGCCAACAGGGACGAACCCAAAAGCGCCAGGGACTGGTAGCGGGTGACCGTGCCCGAAGGCTGAGCCTCAACGGCGTCCTGGGCTCCTACAGTATCTTGGGCTTCCACGGTGTCCTCCTCGTTCCTAGCCGCCAACACTAGCCGCTAACACAGACCATCATTACATACGCAGATGCGCCGCACATCCACCGCAGGATGTACGACGCACCGCACACAAATATAGGTTTACTTCACCACATGCTCGGCAAGGTTCTTAACACCCTGCCACTTCTTCGCCAGGGCTGCCTTCGGCAGCAGAGTCAGCGCGTGAGCACGCGAAGAGAAGCGAATACGAGCCACGCGAGCAGCCTTCGTCCAACCCAGGGCAGCCATCTCATCAGCAATAGTGTTCATGTAGCGGCGCTCCTCATCAAAGCGGGTGCCCTCCAGAGCACGCCAAGACGAGTCAGAACCACCGTGACGACGGTACATGAACGCAACCTGCGGATCATAGTACAGGGAGCCGCCGCGCATCGTAATGTCCAGAATCAGCGCCATATCCTGCACAACATTCAGGCCCTCACGGAAGCCAGTGCCCACAATAGCGTCCTTACGCCAGCCCAAGGACGGGAAGTAGAACCACGCGCCGCGCAGCAGGGAGGTAGCCAGCTCCTCACCCTGCAGAACAGCCTCACCCTTGGGGCGGTAGAACGCCTTAGTCTGCTCCACCAGGGTGTTCGACAGGCCGTTGTTCTCATCAATCACAACCACGCCAGGCTGGAAAATGGATGCCTCGGGGTGCTTCGCCGCCGAATCCACCAGCCACTGCACATAGTTGGGGAGCATGACATCATCAGCACCCATGACGGTGACCAGGTCATTCTCTACAAAAGTCAAGCACTTGCGGTAATTACCGTTCGCGCCCAAGTTCTTCTCATTACGCATGTAGGTGATGCGCTCATCCTTCAGCGACTCGAACCATCCGGGAATCGAGTCGTCCGGGTAGCCGTCATCGACAACAATCAGGCGCCAGTCCGGGTTGGTCTGACCGACCACGGACAGCACAGCCTGCTTCATCATGGCAACGTCGCCGTAGTAGGGGAACAGAATATCAACGGTCATGAGGTATTACTCCAAGCTCAAACGTGTAGAAACGTATAAAAATCAGGGGCTTTAGGGCTTCTTCTGCTCTCGCTCCGTAGCGCGGGAAGCGCCCTGCGGCTGACGCTGAAGAGCCTTCATAATCGCAACTTCTTCAGCGAGGGTACGCATATCATCCGTAATCTTCGAGATAGCCAGGGTCAAGTGCAAGCTAATACCCATCAGCATAATAATCGCCAGTAGGAACAGCAGGTTGACCGGGGTCTCAATACCCACCAGACGCGAGAGGGAATCCAAAAGCTTCGGGAAAAGCGCCAACACAATCATGATGACGCCAACAATAAGCCACAGTGCGGCGTACTTTTCCTTCATCTTCTGGTTGCGTACCTGCGCCAGAACGAGAACCTCCATCACCACCACGATGAGAAGGAAGAAAATATTTGCACTCATTTACTTAGACCCCACATTCGTTTTCTGGCGAGTCATCGACATGCCAAACGAGAAGAAAGAACGAACCAGGTACACCGCAGACTTCCACGGGCTTGAAGAAGGAGTACCGCCCTGACGCTCACGCATCTCAACCGGCACCTGTTTTACAGTCAAGCCAGAACGAATCGCCATCACGCAGGCGTCGATACAGTCACCCAGATACTCAGCAGGTAGATGCTCGCAATACTGCTCAATCGCCTTGCGGTCTGCCGCACGGAAGCCGGAGGTGGCGTCGGTGAACTTCTCGCCTGAAATCATCGTAAACATACGGGCCAGAACCACCATCGCCCACTTACGCGGACCAGACACCTTATAGTTCGTCGCCTCAGCAAAGCGGGAACCAATCGAAATGTTGACGTCCTCCAGGCCAGCAAGCACAGTGCGGATACCCTTCGGGTCATGCTGGCCATCAGCATCAACCTGAATCGCGCAATCATATCCAGCTTGGCGAGCATACTTGTAACCGGTGCGCAAAGCGCCACCGATACCCATGTTGTAGGGAAGATCAATCACGAAAGCGCCGGTAGCGCGCGCAATCTCAGAGGTGCGGTCGGTGGATCCATCATTGACGACCACCAGATCGACCTCAGGCATCATGCGGAAAAGTTCTTCAATTGTGCCCCCAATAACTTCCTCTTCATTCCACGCGGGCATAATGATGAGGGGTCGAGGGGTCTGCTTAAAAGTCTCTGATTCCATGCGGTGCTATCTCTTGTGTATATGGCATACGGAAGCTAGTATGCACACAAAGGCATACCGGTTTTACATCTTATCAGCACTCTCTTAACGACGCTCGAAGTAGCACCGCGGGGGTGGTCTAGTCTCCACGCCACCCCCGCAATACTTCAGGCAGCCCAAAAGTGCCAGATACTAGTTATTATCGCAAGCGCTAATGCGATACAGAGTCATCGGACCCGAGGAGTACACCGGGGTCAGAACGTCCGTATCAATAGCAGCCACGAGGCCGTCGTAGTTTTTCTTTGCGTCTGGGCCGAAGTTCAACTGGTTCTCCAGGTGAACGTACCAGTGGGCCTTGTACTTGTTCACCTCGCGGCATACCTCCGGATTTGTACGAGCGTCCTTGAGGTTGTGCATAATTGCCGAGTACTTGGGTGAGGTCTCAAACTCGAAGTGGTATCCCGTCAGGTGACGATCTGCCAGCGCGTAAATATAGGCGCTACCGTCCCAGGGGTTGTTCACGATCACATCGCCCTTCGGCACGATCTTCGGGATCTCGTTAATGACGTTCATCTCGTCCTGATTCAGCACCACAGAGGTCGGGGTCACTCGGTATTCCTGCGATACCGCCAGAGTTGTCTCCTGCACCGAGGGTACACGCGAAGAAAGACCAGCAACTACCAGTACCAGAACCATCGCAACGCCCATGCCGACGGTCGCAACCTTCAATCGTGCCGGGCGCGGCGCGCGGCGCGCAACCCAGGTAAGCAGACCTTCCACGAAGCCGCCCAAGCCGATACCAGCCAGAATCACCGAGGGGAATACCACCAGAGCCGCCAGACGGAAGTGATCTGTGTACCAGGGGCCCACCATCAGCAGACGGAACTCGCCGCGCGGCACCGAGGCGGATACAATCCATAGGTAACCAATCAGCACCCAGCTGGCAATCAGCCACAGGTTACGGCGCTTGTACAGTAGGTACCCCGCGCCCCACAGAGCCAGGAAACCGGCCAGATACGAGGGGTTGAATGTATCTCTCAACTGATTGGCGTTCTCCAAGCCCAGGAAGAGGAACTGGTAGAGCGCCTCACCCTCGGTGAGCATAGGCTCCCACGTGTTGCTGGCAGATGCGCCGGGACGCAGGAACCACCAGGCACCCACACACCCAAGAATTACCAGCCCGAGTAGAGCGGATCCCACCCACTTCTGGCGAGAGGTCAGCTCGCGTGAGCGCACTACCCACGCCACCCCGGCCAGCACCAGCGGCAGAGCAAAGACCACAGCAGACACCACCGCGTTCGGATGCACAAGCGCTAGACCCGCGACACCCACCAGGGCGGCAAGACACAGGGAAAGCAGAGCTGCGTACTCGCCGCGCACCATCACCTGCACCAGGCATACCATGAGTGCCACAAATGATGGCACCAGAGCGTAACCCAGCAGATTCGGGAAGAGCACACCCCAGCGCAACAACAGACCGGGGAAGGCGGCAAAACCACAGGTCAGCGCAGGGATTGCCAACGCCTGCAGGCGACGCAGCTTCGGGATGCTCAGGCTTAGCGCCACCAGCGAGCAGGGCCACAAAATGCTGGCAGCCAGTAACACGGTCACGATGGTGGCAGTCGCAATGCTCGTACCCGTAGTGCTATAAATCAGGGACACAAAATCATGCCAACCCGCCGGGTAAAATGCCGGTTGCTGGTCTGCCGCAGATACCGCGCCCAGGGTCAGGCTCGACGCGTCACCGTGCTCCTGAATCCAACGGATTGCATTCATATGGAATGAGTTATCCAGGCTCTGCGAGAACGCCTCAGGTCCGTAGACCATGTCCTCGGTCATGTGCAGCACCAGGAATCCGCCTAAAACAGCACCCACCACCGGCCACGCCACAGGAACATCGTTACCCGGCCACTCTGCGGAGGTCAGAGCGGGCCAGCGGCGACCCACTAGCCACATCAGGCCCGCTGCCGTAGCCACCAACACGACCGCGACCACTACGAAGGAAATCAGGTTCCACGCAATCCCGATCTTACCCAGCACAATTGCCGAGACGGCAATCAGGGCAAAGGACAGGAGCGGAGAGAGGAAGACGCGCAGACGTGCGGGAACACGCAGCGCCCAGCCCATTGCATAGCCGGGGCCAAAAGCCAACACGACCGCAAAAAGTAGCAGCGGAATAGTTGCCAACCAGCTCATTAACCCTCTTCTCCCCACAGTTCACGCACCCGAAAACCCCTCAAATACGGGGAGCGGTGCGCTTTCGCGTACCAAGCAAGGATACCCTAGAGCCCTCATCACCCCCGCGAAACCCCGCGGAATAGAGAGGGACAGCACCCAAAACCGACCGTTCGGAGCCTTTCACGGGGCACCCCGCGGAACATCCCGCAGAACACCTCCGGCAAGCCCCCGAACGGCGAAGAATATGACGTAATATTTCGCGCCCTATGTCATGAAAGGTGCACCTAAGAAACATAGGGCAATAAATAAGGTGTTCAGCACCCATTAGCTTTACTCTGAAACATATCTCCCCTTATACAAAGGGTCGTCCAACGCATACACATCAGGACGAACCCTCAAACGCAGCCGCAGAAGAAAGGGTCGATCATGACCGAAACCATTGCAGCACCGGCACCCCTCGCCGACACCACCGAGCAGTTCAAGCTCGCCTTCGGCCACCAGCCCGCCGGCGTCGCCATCATCACCGCCACCGACGAAAACGGCGACCCCGCAGGCTTCACCGCCTCCTCGCTGACCTCCGTCGCCGCAGAACCGCCCATCATCGCCTTCTCCCTCAAGGCAAACAGCGGCTCCGCAGCAAAGATCGCGGCTGCTTCCTCCTTCCTCGTGCACATGCTCGACGCTGAGAATGTCACCCTCGCGAAGAACTTCGCAACCCACGACTACCCCCGCTTCGACGACCCCAGCACCTGGGAATTCGTCCACACCGGCGAGCCCCTCGTCCACGGCGTACGCCGTGTACTGCGCGCAACCCCGCTCAGCCGCGTTGAGGCAGGCCCCGCACTCGTCTTCACCGCGCAGGTTGAAGAGTTCATCCGCAACGACTGCGAAGGCACCCCGCTGGTCTACCACTCGCGTAACTTCCACGCGCTGGGCGACCACTCGAACGTGAACAACTACAGCATCTAACCCCGCGCAGGGGTCACGGGGCGGTATTCGACGACCATGAGGCGACGAATACCGCCCCGCGGCGTACCCTGAACATAAAAGCGCACAGCATTACATTGCAGAAGGAATAGTTATGACGGCTCAGACCACCCAGCCCGCATCCCTCCCCTGGCTCGAAAAGCTCATCGCGATCCCCACCGTCTCCGGAACCTCCAACCTGGAACTTATTGAGCTCATCGAAGCCGAATTTGCCCGCTACGGCTACAGCGGCGTGCGCACCTACAACGAGGACCGCACCCGCGCCAACCTGCTGGTCACCATCCCCGCCGCTGACGGCACCACCCGAGGCGGCGTTATCCTCTCCGGCCACACGGACGTCGTACCCGTCGCCGGTCAGGCGTGGGACGCCGACCCGTTCACCCTGCGCGTGGAGGGTACCCGCGCCTACGGCCGCGGTGTCTGCGATATGAAGGGCTTCCTCGCCGTCGCGCTCTGGCTGCTGCCGCGCGTTGCCGAGGCGAAGCTGCGCACTCCCCTGCACTTCGCGTTCTCCTACGATGAAGAGATCGGTTGCGTCGGTGCACCCTCCCTCATTGAGGAGTTCGTGGCGCGCGACCTCGCCCCCGACTATGCGATTGTTGGTGAGCCCTCCAGCATGCGCATTATCTCGGCGCACAAGGGTGCGCACCGCGGTCGCATCACCTTCACCGGCGTGCCCAAGCACGGCTCCCTCGCCACCCATGGCGTGAACGCGGTTGCCGCAGCAGGCGAGTTCATCACCTTCTTCACCGACATGGCGGACCAGTGGGAAGATGAAGGCCCCTTCGACGAGTCGTTCATCATTCCCCACTCCACCGGCAGCGTGAACCTGGCAACCGGCGGCCTGCAGTACAACATCGTCGCTGAGCAGGCGGTCGTAGAGTACGATGTGCGTACCCTACCGCAGGTGACCACCGAATCCTTCGTGGAGCGCATTGACCGCGAGCTTTCCGAGGTCATCCTGCCCGACCTGCAGGCGCGCGCCGCACGTGCCGAAAAGCTGACCGGCGCGGAGCCCGGTAGCCTCACCTCCCGCGTGGGTGTGAAGCACGAACTGCTCGCAGCCGTGCCGGGCCTGGGTACCGAGGACGACGCACCCATCGTGCACCTCGCCCACGAGTGGCTGGGCACCAATGACGCACCGCAGAAGGTCACTTACGGCACCGAAGCGGGCCAGTTCCAGCGCGCCGGCGTGCAGAGCATCATTTGCGGCCCCGGCGATATTGCCCAGGCGCACTCCCCGAACGAGTGGATTGAGCTGGAGCAGCTGAGCGAATGCGAGCGCTTCTTCGAGGCGATTCTCGACTGGGCGAGCGCCAAGTAGTAGCCGTGTAGCGGCGTAACAGCCAGTCCACCGCGGTTCGCAAGAGCCGCAGTTAGAGCCGCATAAAAAATTACAGAAACTGCCCGGGTACCCCGTGAGGTGCCCGGGCATTCTATGCTGATGGCAAGTGGTGTGGGCGGGTGCTGATGGCGGGGGTGAGTGTTGGTTTGATCGCGGGTTTATTCGTGAGTTTCTCCATGGGTTCAACCGCGAGTTTATGGAATGAGTCCAAGGTGTGGACTATGACCGATTTTCCCCTCATTCGCCACATTTATTTTTAAACGAAAAACCCGAAAAACCGCTTATGTCTAAGGGTGAAATAACACAAAAGTATTGCCCTTCTAGGGTATTCAGGGTTCCATAGATGCCAAAGGTTAAACACGCCACTCGGGCGGCATAACCCACACAAAACCACACCTCCCTCACGCTCGGCACTGCGCACCCGACCGAATCCCGGTTTACCACCCGCAGTTCACTACCTGAAGGACACCCCGTGTACACCATCAGCCCCTACCTCGCCGAATTCCTCGGCACGCTCATCATGTGCACCATCGGCTGCGGCGTCATCGCCAACGTCGAACTTCGCCGATCCAAAGGCCACGGCGACAACTTCTTCACCATCGCCTTCGGCTGGGGTTTCGCCGTCACCTTCGGCGTCTACGCCTCCCACGCCTACTCCGGCGGCCACCTCAACCCCGCCGTGTCTATCGGCCTGGCAGCGTTCGGCGAGTTCTCCTGGGAGAAGGTCCCCGGCTACATCATCGCCCAGGTACTCGGCGCAATGGTCGGCGCCGGACTGGTCTACCTCAACTACCTGCCGCATTGGAAAGCAACCGCCGACAAGAAGATTAAGCTCGGCGTTTTCGGCACCGTCCCCGCTATTCACAACTACTTCACCAACGCCCTCTCCGAAATGATCGGCACGTTCATGCTGGTCTTCTCGGCACTGTACACCGGCGTGAACTTCAAGCCGTCCATCAGCGGCGGTGTGGAACTCTCTCTCAACCTCAACGACGTGCTCAAGCCCCTCGCCTTCGGCTTCATGGTCACCGTACTCGTCATCGGCCTGGGCGGTCAGACCGGCTACGCCCTGAACCCCGCCCGTGACTTCGGTCCGCGCCTCATGCACGCCCTGCTGCCCATCCACGATAAGGGCTCCTCGCGCTGGTTCTACGCGTGGGTTCCGATCTGCGGCCCGATTGCCGGCGGTTTCATGGGTGGCGCATTCTTCAAGCTCTACTACGAGGGTCAGGTCAGCCCGTGGCTGTTCGTTTCCAGTGCTCTGGCACTTGTGGTTCTGCTCTTCGCGTGGTGGGCTAATAGCCACCTGTACCGCGCACCCAGCTCCGAGGTCATCCCCGAGTTTGAGGACACCCACGCTACCGCGGCGGCACGCGCGGCAACCTACACGCCGACCGGTTCCATGCCGATTCTGCTGCCCGAAGAGGTGAAGGGCAACCGTAGCACCCGCGTCGTCAACCAGGTGATTGAGGACGACTAGTCTTCCCGCCCGAGAACTTCCCTGTCTAGGGTTTCATCTAAAAACGGCGAACCCCTCATTTTCATAACCTGCACAATATCGGTCAGGTTATGAAAATGAGGGGTTCGTTGCGTCTACCTCACGGAAAAGCTTCGGAGGTGATGATGAGAAGTGCACCTTAAAAAGGTCCCAGCTTAGGCTTCAGCGTGGACATCGTTTACCTCCAGCTGCCCAAAGAGAACCTCCATAGGACGCGACCGCACAGTCTGCACGAAGCCATCCTGCGAATTCCAAGCCTCAGGAGATAGCCGCTTCACGTTTACCTCATAGCCAAGCTTCTGCTCAGCATCATCGATAGCCTCATACAGCTTCTGCCGTGAAGGGGAGCCCACAACCAGCACATCAATATCATTCGGCACGTGCCCCGCCACCCCAGAACGACGGCTAGCCCACGAACCATAAATAGCAGCACCCTCAATATTGGAAACGCCCTGCAATGTATCCCGGAGCACCGGAACGGGGCCATACGTTACCAGAATCAACTGACGCATCGCCTGACCCACCGGATTATCAACCTTGGCTTGCACCATACGGGTCCTACCAACATTCTGGACAGTCACCAGACCAGATTGATTTAGACGATTCACCTCTCGGGAAACAGTCGGCAACGATGCACGTGTCGCATCAGCAATCTGTGACACCGTGTATTGCTGCTCAGGGTGAGAGAACAGCAATGCCATCACTTCACCCTGCAGGTCGCTACGCAAGATGGGAAGGAGGCTAGGAGCAGACGTTTTCATAACATGAATTATATCAATCATGTTATGAAAACGTCTGCTAATTTGGAGGGGTACTAGGCCGCGGCGGTAGCCATTGCCAGCGCCCGGTCATGCTTAGCCGCGCGACGCTTCTGAATCGCGCGCACCACCCAGATGCAGACCGCACCGAGAACCGCGCCAGCAGTGTTATTCACAATGTCATCCACATCGAAAGTGCGGTAGGTGAAGCCCGCCAGGCCCCAGTTACCGGTCAACTGGCTCAACTCAATGAAGCTCGACAGCGCGAAGCCACTCAGCGCCGTGGCGCGCAGACCCCAGCGCAGGCAGCCCGCAGTAAAGAAGCCCAAGGGGATAAACATGGCGATATTGAAGAAGAGCTGCGCATACACGGTCGTTGCGAAGCGGCGCAGACCCATGCCGGCAGTCAGATCCCACGCCTGCTGCCAGCTCCAGCCCACATAGAAGCGCGGGTAGTACAGTTCGGGGTTCGTGACGCTATTCGCGCTACCAATCGGAGTCAGCGTCAGCGAAAGAATCGAGGCAAGGAACAACGCGAAAGATGCAGTCAGCAGGTATTGGCGGGTGCTGTGCGCTCGACCGGTCCTCTTGGCACGCAGGCGCATACCAATGAACCCGATGATAGAGAGTGCGACAGTAAGCGCCGCAATCTCGATGGCGAAGGTGCCAATCATGTGTTTACTGAGCAGTTCCTGCATGCCGTGTGTTCCTTAGGTCGTGAGAGTGAGTAATATGCTTTCCACCTGCATATATGCCTGTTCTAACATATATTTCCGATGGTATATAGCGGGTTACCGTTCATGCCCGCCGCATATCGTTCACCACCAGTGTAAAAGACCGCTCTATGGCTCACCCTAGGCGAAACTGTGAAAAAGCTGTACACGCACCCAAACATGCCATGAGAACCACCACAGCCGGTGCCGTCAGTACAAAACATCCGGCGGGAACACCGGCGCAATATACCGACCAAATAGCAACACAAACAGCAACGCACCCGCCAGAGCTGCCACCATCGCACCCACAACCTGCACCAGCCACAGCATCAGAAACTTCACCATCTTACCCTCAGAACGGGCGGTCAGCGCCTCCACCATGGCGGTCGAAAATGTCGTAAACCCACCCAGCAGACCGGTCGTAATCACCGTGCACCAGAACGCCACCTGATCCGTGGCGTTATAGTGCACCCCCAGCGCGCGAGGATTAGACACCGGCATAATCAGCAGGCCGTACAGGAACGAGCCCACCAGGTTAATCACGAACACCGGGCTAATAATCGACGACTCCGTACGCAGGCGAGGCGACATCGCCTTATCCAGGAAGAAGCGGGTCATCGCACCCAAACCGCCGCACAGGAAAACCATCAAAGCGAAAAACATTAGCGGCCCTCCTCAACATCACGGGCGGGCACCAAGCGGGACGCCACAAAACGACCCGTCAGCATGCCGGAGGCCGCGGCCACCAGGCCACCCACCAGCAGCACCAGAATCGCCAGCACCATGTACCCGCCGTGCACCGTGTACGGCAGAAAAATCGTCTGCGCCATGACCGCGGCAATAGACGAATAGGTCGTGTAGCCACCCATCATTCCGGCACCAAAGAGCAGGCGGAATGAGTGAATTCGATCCTCACCATCGCGCGCCGCGTACGCGTTCCATAGAACCGTCAGCAAACCCATGGTGAACGAGCCCAGAAGATTCGCCACCAGTACGCCACCTGGGGTGTGCACGCGGCACAGCGCACCCAAGCCGCCGCCCAAAAAGACAAGAAAAGGGGCAGGTACACGGTTTAGAACGGCCCCTATCCTCTGCCGGATACTCACGCGGTTCCTCATCACCGTGTACCTGCCCTTTCGAGTCGTATTAGTCTTCAGTGTGCGCCGTAGCGCACAAACGCACACTAATACTTTACTCTGACCCGAGCTTGCTACCCGAGTCGGCAGCAGCAGACTCACGCTCGTGCTGAATATTCTCGCTCATCTTCTCACTCAGCGCGGCGCCCTCAACATCCATATTCGGAGTGAGGCGATCCAGCCACTTAGGCATCCACCACGCCTTATCGCCCAGCAGAGCCATAATCGCCGGGGTCAGCGTCATGCGCACAATAAACGCATCCACAAGCACACCGAACGCCAGACCGAAGCCCATCGGGCGGATCATCGTCGAATCAGCGAAAATGAAGCCACCAAACACCGAAATCATGATAATCGCGGCAGCCACCACCACACGCACCGCATGGTTGTAACCGCTCACAATGGCGGTCGCCGCATCCTTGCCGTGCACGTACGCTTCACGCATGCCGGTCACCAAGAACATCTGGTAATCCATCGCAAGACCAAAAAGAATACCGATGAGCAGGGTCGGCAAGAAGGACAGCACCGGACCCGGGTGGTCCACGCCGAAGAGGGAGCTCATGAAGCCCAACTGGTAAATCGACACCACGGCACCGAAGCTCGCCAGCACCGAGAAGAGGAAGCCCACCGAGGCAACCAGCGGAACCATAATCGAACGGAACACCAGGATCAGCACCAGGAAGGACAGGCCCATCACCACACCCAGGTACAGGGGCAGCTTCTGCGCGAGCACCTCGGAGACGTCAATATTGCCGCTGGTCTGACCCGCAATGCCGAGAGACACCTCAGAGCCCTGAACCGGAACGGTCACGGCGCGCAGCTCGTGGACAAGCTCTTCAGTCTCCACGGAGCTTGCACTGTGGGCAGGAATCACCTGGAAAATCATGAGGGTACGGTCATCGGTCATGCCGCCGGGAACCACAGCCTGCACGTTCGCGCCGCCGCGTTCCTTGACCGCAGAGGCGATATCAATCTGTGCCTGCTGAGCCTGCTCCTCACTCATGTTCGAGGGCGTGTGCGCGACCGCAACCAGCGGGGCACTCATACCCTCACCGAACTTGTCCTTGACCAACGCATACGATTTGTACGCGGCGCTATCGGAGGGGTAGTTCGAAGCGTCCGGCAGGCCCAGGCGCATCTGAGACATGGGGGCGGCAACCGCCAGCAGCGCCAGCGTACCGGCCACCAGGGTCAGTAGCGGACGCGCCAGCACGAGGCGCAACCAGCCGTTCGGCTTCTCGGTGCGTTCGGCATCCTGCGCGCGGCGTTCCGCAATCTTCTGCGGGGTATCGATGGAAGCCCACAGCTTTTTCGACATGATCTTGGTACCCGCCAGGGACAGCACCGCCGGGGTGAGAGTCACCGCAATCAGGGCGGCAACAACCACGCAGAACGCGGCGGCATTACCCATCACGCCCAGGAAGGGAATACCGGTCACGTTCAGCGCCACAAGCGCAATAATCACGGTGCTCGCCGCAAAAATCACGGCGTTACCGCTCGTGCCGTTCGCCAGAGCAATCGCCTGGACCTTCGGCATGCCGTCCAGCAGGTTCGTTCGGTAGCGGTTCAGAATGAACAGCGAATAGTCGATACCGACTGCCAGGCCGAGCATCAGGCCCAGGGTGTAGGCGGTGGAGCTCATCTCCACGACGGAGGACAGGGAGAGCGTACCGAGCACACCCACCACCACGCCCACCAGAGACATCAGAATCGGCAGGCCGGCAGCCACGAGGGTGCCGAGCATGACCATGAGCACGATGAAGGCGATGACCATACCCGCAACCTCACCGGTGTGCGAGCCACCACCAATCGCGGATTCACTCAGGTTCGCGTCGAACTGTACGGTCGCCCCGTGCAAGTTCGCCGACTCAATGTCGGACATGACCTTCTGCAATTCGGCGGACGGCACCTCGTAAATCTTCTTCTTAAACGAGACAGTCGCAATCGCCGTGGACTGATCCTCAGAGACCATACGGTAGCCGGAGGTGAAGTCGTAGAGCTTCTGCTGACGCTCCAGCTGCTCACGCTGTGCCGGCAGGTCGTTTTCGGTCTTCTGCAGCTGGTTGCGCTGCTCGTCCAGCTTCTTCTTGCCCTCAGCCAGCTCGTCCTTCTTGGAGGCGATTTCTGCGCGACCCGCGTCAACCTGCTTCTGACTCTCGGCGAGAGTGTCGCGCTGCTGATTGAGCGCGTTCTGCTGCTCGGTCAGCTGCGCCTGCTGGGTGTTGAGCTGCTCCATCATGGCGGCGGGTGAGCCTGCCGCCTCCGCCTGGGCGTAGCCGTCCTTCAGCTGTGCCTGCGCATCGTCCAACTGCTTCTGCGCGTCGTCCAGCTGCTTTCGACCTGCGGTAATCTGCTCCTGCGAGTCGTCGAGCTTCTTCTCGTTGTCGGCAATCTGCTTCATGCCGCCCTCAAGCTGCGAGGTGGCGGCATTCAGCTGCTTTTTGCCGTCCTCGATCTGGGAGGGGGCGGCGTCAATCTTGGCGTGCGCCTCGTCGAGCTGGGTTTTCGCTTCTGCAAGCTTGGAGGTGGTGGTGAACGGGTCGGTGACCGCATCCACGGAGGGCACCTCGCTGGGCAGTGCGCTCAGTGCGGCGGAGAATGCCTGCTTCTGCTCTTCGGTGAGGGCGGTGCCGTCACCGGTCGTGAGAATAATCTGGCCGGAGCCGCGGTTGGCACTGGGGAAGCGTTGGGCGAGCTCGTCGGAGAGCTGCTGGGTCTGCGTTCCGGGCATGGTGAAGGTGTTGCTGAGCTTGCCGTGGAACGCGGTGTAGGCACCCGCTACACCGGCGACGATGAGTACCCAGGTGAGGATGACAGCCCATGCGCGGCGGGCGGCAGCTTCACCGATGCGGTAGAGCCATGTAGCCATGATTCAGTCCTTTGAAGTTAAGTGAGTGAAGAGTTTGGGTGTTGGGTGCGTGTGAATACGGCGTGTGGTTTGCCCTATACGGCGAACGCTGTGTCCTGTTTTTAGACAAAAAACACCCCGCCCCGGGCACCTGCAGATGAGGTGCCCGAAGCGAGAGTGTTTGAGCGTTGACGCTATGGGGCTTAGCTTGCGAATTCGCCCTGGACCAGACGACCCAGGTAGTCGAGTGCTTCGAGGACACACTGGCGCATTGCTTCAATGGCGAGTGCTTCGGGGTGGGTGCCCTCGGGGGCTTCTGCTGCAACCTTGACCGTCATTTCTTCGGCGCGGGTGAGGTAGTAGTAGACGCCTTCACCGATGGTTTCGGCGAGGTTGGAGGCGAAGACTGCCACGCGCAGGTAGGGCAGGTCGGGATATGCCGCGAGGTACCGCTCGAGGAAGATGTCGTAGGTGCGCTCGAGGATGACGTGCGAGTATTCTTCGAACTTCGCGGGGCTGTCCATTTCGAGGGCGTAGAGCAGGTGTGCGAAGGGTGCGATGTACTCTTCGAGGGTGTTGCTCATGAAGACCTTGCGAGCGATGGAGAGCATTTCGGCTTCCATGCTTGCGTTTTCGCCGGAGATGGTGAAGTCGCATTCTTCGAAGATGCGGTTGAAGTACTGGTTCATGCGGGTGATCAGTACGTCGTCTACGGAGGCGAAGTGGTTGAAGATGGTGCGGCGGGAGACGCCTGCGCGTTCTGCGAGCGCTTCTGCGTTGAGGGCGCCGTAGCCGCCCTCGAGGATGAGGGATTCTGCTGCCTCAACGATTGCGATGCGGTTCTCTGCCTTGCGGGCGGAACGCTTGTCCGTGATGTTTGCGGGGGATTCAACAAGATTAGCCATGCTTTTTACAATACGCGCAATGTTTCACCGGGAGTAACTATTTGGGGGTTAGATTCACCACATATTTGCACTCAGGGTAATAAACTTGAAGTGCAGATTTAATGTTTACTCAACAAGCAATTTAGCGTTTTAGCACGTCAGGGCGCTATAACACCCCCAAAACGCACACCAAAGGGACGGGGAGTGCACAACACACCCCACTCCCTCGAGCACTCACCCGACTACCCGCTCAGCGAGCCGCTCAGCAAGCCACCGAGCAGGCGCATTAGGCGCGCGCCGCCTCCAAAGGCAGACGCACCGTAAAGACCGTATGCCCCGGCTGGCTCTGCACCTGAATCGAACCTCCGTGCGCCTGCACAATCGCCTGCACAATCGCCAGACCCAGACCAGTGGTTCCATCCGAACCGGAACGTGCCTTATCGGCACGGGTGAAGCGGTCAAAAATCTTCGGCAAGAAGTCCGGGGCAATACCCGGACCATTATCGGCCACGGTCACTACAGCCTCGCGGCGCGCAGTATCCACGGCCAGGCCCGCAGTCACGCGCGTACCCTCATCGGTGTGCTTGCGAGCATTCGAGAGCAGGTTCAAGATCACGCGCTGAATCTGGGAGCGATCGGCAACAACCTCAACCGGCTCGTCGGGCAGGTTCAGGTGCCATTCGTGGGTGCGCGCTGCCGCCTGCATGTCGGAGGTGCATTCAAGCACCAGCTCGGTCAGGTCAACCTGCTCCAGCTTGGGTTCGCGACCCTCGTCCAGGCGAGCAAGGGTCAGCAGGTCCTCGACGAGGCGTGACATACGCTCGGTCTGCGAATCGATGCGCGCCAGGGAGGACTGGCCGGATTCGCTGAGCGGCTCGGTCCAGCGGAGCATGTCGGAGTACCCCTTAATGGCGGCGAGGGGCGTGCGCAGCTCGTGGGAGGCGTCCGCGATAAAGGCGCGAATCTGGTGTTCGGTGCGTTCGCGCACCTCCAGAGCAGAGTTCACGTTATCGAGCAGCTGATTGAGGGCGTAGCCTACGGCACCGACTTCGGTGCGCGGGTCGGAATCTCGCGGATCCACTCGCACCGCCGAGGAGATGGTGTGTTCTTCCAGGTCCAGGTGCGCCACATCGGTTGCCACCGCGGAGACTCGTTCCAGGGGTTTCATGGTGCCGCGAATAATGTAGGAGCCCGCCACGCCGGCACCAACCATGACGGCAATGGAGCCGAGGGACACCACGATCACGAAGATGGTGAGGGTCTGCTGTACGTTGGCAAGCGGAATACCAACCACCTGGGCGTCGGCGCTGCTATTAGCCTTCGGGGTGATTTTGATGAGGTACAGGCCGGATTCCAGCTTGACCTCTTGGACTTCTTCCCTAGTGGCATTCAGTGCCATGGTTCCGAGGGTTACCTGGTCGTTGGCGGAAAGGGTTTGTACGGTGCCCTCCTTGGTGAGCTTGCTGGCGATTTCTACGGCACCTTCGGATTCCACGCAGGTGATGATAGTTCCGGACGCCTGACCGGGCGCAAAGAGGGAGCTGCTCTTCTGCAGGTCGCTGCAGTCCACTTCTTCTCGCTTGCCGTCTCGGGAGGTCGGCTGCACTACGCGGTGGCTGGTTTCTTTGAGGTCGCTTTGTGCCTGCTGGTAGAGGGAGTTCTGCAGGGTCACGTAGGTGGACAGGCCAATGATGAGGCATGCAATGCCGAGGGCTGTCACGAGGATGGCGATAAGGCGCGAACGCAGATGGGGCACGTAGCCCAGTTCTTCGGGGGATGCTTCGGGATTCCTCATGCTCTTCCAGGCGGCGCGTAGGCGCACGAAGAAGTTCCCGCGGGAGGGTGTAGCACCATCCTGCGCGGGGGAACCCGCACGTAGGGGGCGGGTTGCTTCGTTATCCGGGGAGGCGGTTTCACCGGGTGAGTAGGAGCCCACGAACATCCTTTCTTTCTATATTCGAAATACAGAATATAACTGATATGGCGCGGTATAACCGGGTGTTATACCGCGCCATATGAAGAGCAGAGAATAAACTTAGACGGCGGGACGCAGCACGTAACCGGCACCGCGCACGGTGTGAATCATCGGTTCGCGACCCACATCAATCTTCTTACGCAGGTACGAGATGTACAGCTCCACAATATTTGCCTGACCACCAAAATCGTAGTTCCAGACGTTATCAAGAATCTGGCTCTTGGAGACCACGCGCTTCGCGTTCTCCATGAGGTAGCGCAACAGGTCGAACTGGGTTGCAGTGAGGTTAATCTGCTCGCCACCGCGGGTCACCTCGCGGGTGTCCTGGTTCAGCACCAGATCGCCGACGACCAGCTCAGCATCATCAATGGAGGCAACACCGGAGCGCTGCACCAGGCGGTGCAAACGGATCATGACCTCTTCCATGGAGAAGGGCTTAGTCACGTAGTCGTCCGCACCGGCGGCAAGGCCTTCAATACGGTTATCAACCGAATCCTTAGCGGTCAGAAAGAGGCAGGGAACCTCGGGGTAGAACTTGCGGATACGGGAGAGCAACTCCAGGCCGTCGAAGCCGGGCATCATAATATCCAGCACAAGCACGTCGGGGCGCCAATCGCGCGCAATCGCGAGCGCGGAGGGGCCGTCGCCTGCGGACTGCACCTCCCAGCCGATCATTTTCAGACCCATGCTGACGAGTTCTTTGAGCATCTCCTCATCATCAACAACGAGGGCGCGGATGGGGCTACCGTCCGGATGCTCTAGTGTGGGAAGGTTCTTTGCGATTTCGGTTGCTTTGCTGCTCATGTGATTAAGGGTATCGCGATTTAGGGTTCGCGGTGAGGCGGGAGCCGGTTTTCAGCCGCAAACTTATGGAATGCTTGCCCGCGTCACAGCTGGGGCACAGTTTCGCGCCGCCCATTATCCCAACCACGCGCGTTACCCCTTCTATACGGGTTCAATCTTTCGGTAAAATTTGTAGTAGCTTAGGTGATGCTCAATCGCCTTTTATCGTTTCAGTGTGCCACCCCGACACAGGCGCCCCGACACCCGCAGAGGAGGACACATGCGCATTAGCCGTATTTATAACAATAATGTTGTCCTCACGGTGGATCATTACGGCAAGGAGTCCGTGATGATTGGTCGCGGCATTGCTTTTGGTAAGCGTAAGGGTCAGCTGATTGACCCGTCTGCGGTGGAGCAGACGTTTGTGCCGGAGCAGGGCATGTCGGGTGAGCGCTTGAGCATGACTCTGTCTGAGATTCCGGCGGAGATTCTGTCGATTGCCACACTTTTGGAGTCGAAGGTGCGCGCCGAGGGTGCATTGGAGCTGTCGAACTCGTTTATTCTTCCGCTGGCTGATCACCTGCACTATGCGGTGGTTCGTGCGCGTGACGGGGTGCGGGTGCAGTATCCGCTCGCCCCGGAGGTGACCGTTCTCTACCCGCGCGAGGTGGAGTACGGCCGCACGGTTTTGGAAATGGTTCGCGAGCGCCTGCAGGTTGAACTGGACCCGAACGAGGCTATCCCCCTGGCGTTGCACCTGGTCAACGCGCAATTTGCGACGGCGGATATGTCTCAGGCATTCCGCATGACCGAGGTTTTCGCGCAGGTTTTTGAAATTATTGAGGCAAGCTACGAGCGGAAGATCGACCCGGATTCGATGAGTGCGGCACGTTTTGTGACGCACCTGCGGTACCTGTTTGTGCGGGCGAGCCGCGCCTCCGCGAATCGCGCGGAGGATGCAGATGAGGTGTCGCAGCCGAGTTTGTTGGCGGCTCTTCGTGAGGATGCACCGCGTGCCTACGCGTGTGCGCAGAAGGTTTTGTTGGTACTGCAGATGCAGCTGAAGCAGAGCCTGACTCGTGATGAGTTGACGTATTTGACGATTCATATTGCGCGTCTGGCGCGGGATATGTGGGGCATTAACGCGTAGCGCATGTTCGATAGAAAGCGACCGGGAGGGTTCCCGGTCGCTTTTTCTATGCCCCCGGATTTTCTATGCCCTGAAATATATACCCCGGAATCTATGCCCTGGAACCTATATCTCGAATTCTATACTTCGGAATCCCGGCGAGGGGTTCGGGTGGGGAATCTGGGACTGAGGGTTTTAGAGAGGTGCTACCGGGCGGAACGTGACGCTTAAAGGTGAGCTGCTATTTATATATACAACCTGTCACTAAAATGCTGTTTGCCGGGTTTTCTTTCGCGCGTTAGCGCGTCGATTTATTTTTTAAATGACGATTCATGGCGGCACATTCCAGAAATACCATTCCGTGGACGAACTGCAGGAAAATGTGGGTTTTTTATAAATCCCACATCTTTTGGTCCGTGTACCTATTTTTTATTCGGTATTTTCTTTGTAAATCTTTTTCTCGCACCCTCGCGGTCCAAATATTGTGCGTCAAGCGCCTCGTCAGCCCGCTTGCGAGATGCCAAGACTCCCGATTTTTCACGAAAATAACACTCTGCTTCTCTCGCCGGCAACCTTTTTTCGGTGTTCTGTTTAAATTTTTTACACCCTGGCAATAAATACGTGTTTTGACATCAAAAACCCATATTCCAACACCGATAAAAATGTCACAAGAACCTAAAGTGTGCATGCTCAGAAAAAACCCACAAAACACAAAAACAACGTGTTACTATCTGAGAATTATGAGGCCCTTCACGGGACCTATACACACCATGTCACGAAAACGAGAGGACCACTATGGTCACTATCATTGTGGCGGCACACGGCGAGTCGGCTCCGGCTCTGCTGAAGACCGCCGGCATGATCCTCGGTAACTTCGAAAACGTCCACCCGGTCACGTTCCTGCCGGGTCAGGGCCCCGAAGATCTCGTCGAAGAGTACACCCGCATCGTTGAGGCGTCTGAAGCAGAAGAAACCCTGCTGCTGGTCGACCTCTTCGGCGGTAGCCCCTACAACGCCGGTGCGCAGTTCGCAGCCACCCGCGAGGGCGTCGACGTCGTCTCCGGTGTTAACGTACCGATGCTTATTGAGGTCATCTCCGGCGCAGGCCGTAAGAACGCAACCCTCAAGTCCCTGGTCGCTAAGGCGCACAAGGCTGGCACTAAGGGTATTCGCTCCTTCCAGGAGGCGAACCAGCCCGCAGCCGCCAAGCCCGCCGAGGCGAAGCCCGCAGAGACCAAGGCGGTCGAGGTTCCGGCTGCTCAGCAGGTTCCCGGCGGCACCATGGACGCTATCTTCACCCGCATCGACTCCCGCCTGATTCACGGTCAGGTGGCAGGAACCTGGGTTCCGCATATCGCACCGCAGACCTTCATCGCGGCATCCGATAATGCGGCACACGATCAGCTGCGCAAGTCCCTGCTGCTGCAGGTCGCACCGACCAGTGTGAAGACCAACGTCCTGGACATCGCTAAGGCTGGCCGCGTGTACAACAACCCCAAGTACACCGGCATGAAGACCATGTTCGTCGTGGAATCCCCCGTTGACGTGGTGCGACTGCTCGACGAAGGCGTCAAGATCAACGAAGTGAACGTTGGTGGCGTCACCTTCAAGACCGGCATGGTTCAGCTTTCGGACGCAGTGTACGCCTCCGAGGAACACCTGGAAGCCTACCGCGAACTCATTAAGCGCGGTGTGAAGCTGACGGTGCAGCAGCTGCCCAACCACTCCCCGGTTGATTTGGAAAAGATCCTCAAGCAGAAAGGCCTGGACGCATGAGCGCCCTGACGTTTATTCTCGTTGTTCTCGTGGCGTTCATTGCGGGCGTCGCATCCGTGGTGGACGAGCGTCAGTTCCACCGCCCCCTGGTCGCTTGCACCCTGATGGGTTTTGCGCTGGGTGACCCGACTACCGGCATTATGCTCGGTGGCGCACTGGAGCTCATCGCCCTGGGCTGGATGAACGTCGGTGCGGCGATGGCTCCCGACTCAGCTCTGGCGTCCACCATCTCCGCTGTTGTTGTGATTCAGGGTCACCAGGACATCACCACCGGTATTGCTATTGCTGTGCCGCTGGCGGCAGCAGGTCAGGTTCTGACCATTTTCGTTCGTACCATTACGGTGTTCTTCCAGCATCAGGCGGATAATTTCGCAAAGACGGCTAACTTCCGCGGTATTGAGTTGATGCACATTAGCGGTATGGCTCTGCAGGGTCTGCGCGTGGCTATCCCGACCGCTATTGTGGCGCTGATTAGCTCCGACGAGCTGACCCGCCTGCTGGGCATGATTCCGGAACAGGTGACCATCGGTCTGCGTATTGCCGGTGGCATGATTACCGTGGTCGGTTTCGCAATGGTCATCAACATGATGCGTTCGAAGGCCCTCATGCCCTTCTTCTTCCTCGGCTTCATCGCCGCCGCCGCTATCCCGGCAACCCAGTCGATTGTGCCGCTACCCGGCGGAAGCTCAAAGGACGTCCTCGTGGCACTGTCCACCCCGGCACAGTTCAACCTGGTTGCTATCGGCCTGGTCGGCGCCTGCCTGGGCCTGCTGTACACGCAGCTGAACCCGCTCTTCCATAAGAGTGAGGCCCCCGCCGTAGCACCGGCCGCCGCCAATGACCTCGACAACGAGCTCGAATAAGGAGCATCACCATGACTGAAAACAAGAACGTCGAGCTCGTTGAAGTTCCCGAGCTCACCCAGCGCGATAAGGTCGACACCTACATCCGCTCCACCTTCCTGCTCGGTTCGTTCAACTTCGAACGCATGCAGTCCATCGGTTTCGCGGTTTCCATGATTCCGGCCATTAAGCGCTTCTACACCAAGAAAGAAGACCAGGCGGAGGCGCTGACCCGCCACCTGGAGTTCTTCAACACCCAGCCGTGGGTTGCATCCTCGATTATGGGCGTGACCGCTGCGATGGAGCGTGAGAAGGCAGCCGGTAAGGACATTGACGAAGCCGCCATCACCAACGTTAAGGTGGGCCTGATGGGCCCACTGGCCGGCGTGGGCGACCCGATTTTCTGGGGTACCGCACGTATCGTGCTGGCGGCTCTGGGCGCATCCCTGGCGGTGACCGGCAATATTCTGGGCCCGCTGCTGTTCTTCTTCGGCATGACCGCAATTCGTTGGGCAACCCGCTGGTACGGCTTCAAGTACGGCTACGAGAAGGGCACCCAGATTGTGACCGAGGCGGGCGGCAACACCCTGCAGAAGATTACTCAGGGCGCCTCCGTGATGGGCCTGTTCGTGATGGGTGCTCTGGTGTACCGCTGGACGAGCGTGAACATTCCGTTGCCACTGACTAGCTACACAAACCAGGCGGGCGAGACGGTAAATGTGACCGTCCAGTCCGTGCTGAACGATCTGCTGCCGGGCCTGGCCTCGCTGGGTCTGTGCTTCCTGTGCATGTGGCTTCTGAAGAAGAAGATTAACGCCATCTGGTTGATTTTCGCCCTCTTTGGCGTGGGCATCCTCGGTTCCTACCTGGGATTCCTGGCTCTCTAAAAATATGAGGAATGAGCCCTTTCACCCTTCAGTGAAGGCGTGAGATTCAGGGGCTATATCTCAAGTGGTGGGGGTGCGGTCGGTACACTTAAAAGTACCGGCGGCACCCCCGTTTTTTATGGGTTGCGGCGCACAATTCGCGGCAATGCAGCCCTCCCGCGAAGGAGTTTCTATGACCAAGTTGATGGCTTTCGACCTGGACGGCACGATCCTGTTTAACCGTGCCGTGGAGCCTGCCACTGAGCAGGCGATTGCCCGCTGGCAGGCGGAGGGTAACCTGGCGGTCTCGTGCACGGGCAAGAGCATTTTTGCCACGCAACTGGCGTTGAACCCGACCGCCATCCGTTTTGATTACCACGTGCTGTACACGGGTGCGGTGATTACTGACCGGCAGTACCGGGTGATTTACCATCAGCCTCTTCCGGTGAGTGTTGTGCAAGCGTGCTACGAGCATTTCAGCACCGTGGACGGCGTGGCTCTGTTCGCGACGACTCTGGATAACGATTACAGCCTCTGCGACCGGGTGGGCTCCTCGACGAATATCCTGCCGGAGTTCACTCCCCTGCCGGCTGACGACCTGCAGAACCACGAGTACGTGGGTGTGCCCCTGTGGATTCCGGATGCTCAGGTTCGCGAGGCGGCGTACACCTGGATTCTTGAGCGTTTTGGCAACTCGGTGGACTGCCACAAGAACCAGGATTTCCTGGATATTGTGCCGCCCGCCTGCACAAAGGGCACCGGTCTGCAGCATCTGGTGGAGTACCTGCAGTCGGAGCATCCGGGCACCTCCTATGAGGTGCACACGATTGGCGACTCGTGGAACGATATCGACATGCACCGCTACGCCGACCGTTCGGCGTCTTTCAGCTACTCCCCCGATGAGGTCAAGGCCGTCACCACCGATTGTGTGGATAAGGCGTACGAGTTTATTGAGGCTTCCCTGTAGAAGCTGCCGAGGTGGCGTTTAGGTGCGGCGAGCGCCCGTCTGCCAGCCGCTTCCGCGTACTCGCCGCCTACTCCCCCGTTTCACGTGAAACGTCCGCTTTCCCGTTACTCCCCATTACCCCCGTAAGGTTTCTATGTGTCCTTCCGCTTCTCGACCCCGTAAAAACCAGTCCCAGAAGAGCCCGCAGGCCGATTCTGCCCAGTCCTACGACCCGTCCAGCTTCTCTGACACCTTCCGCGCTATGGCGCGTGAATCGCTCGTGAAGAACCAGAAGAACCGTCCCGAGTCCCCCATCGTCTCCATTTCCCCGGTGCTGATTGTTTTGGGCGCCATTGCGGCGGCGCTGTACGGGCTGTGGCAGAGCTGGGCGTGTCTCATCCCGCTGGTGCTGATTCTGGTGCTCATGTGGGTTCGCTACACGATGCAGCGTCAGGCGCTCAACGATTTTGCGGAGCTGGAGGCGGCACGCACCGCATGGAAAAAGACCCGCAACCGCCAGTACCTGGAGCTGATGGCGGCGCAGTCGACGCGCATCCTGGATGAGAATAAGGCGCTGACCAAGCAGGCTCGCGCGCACGTGCAAGAGTACGCGGATTTCGCGGCACAGAAGCTGGGCACTCAGCGCTAAAGACCCCGCTGCGCTC
The DNA here is from genome assembly GCF_001812895.1 of Rothia sp. HMSC069C04. NCBI lineage: Bacteria > Bacillati > Actinomycetota > Actinomycetes > Micrococcales > Micrococcaceae > Rothia > Rothia sp. HMSC069C04. The sequence goes on along the minus strand of NZ_KV810725.1, from coordinate 10,057 downwards.
GCTCGCCCCTCCCAAAAAGTATTCGACGAGCGTTGATTGAGCTGAATGTTTAGGCGCACTACAACCTTTAGGCACAGTACAAAAGACCGTAACCACTCCCCCATGCGGGGGCGGTTACGGTCTTTACGTCTTAGGGGGTTACACCCTAGTTGGTCTTCTGCGCGGGTGCTTCAGCGGGCTCTTCTGCGGATTCCTCGACAGACTCCGCAGGTTCTTCGACTGCTTCGTCAGTGACCGGGGCGTCGTCAGTGACCGGGGCGTCGTCCAATCGCTGCACTACAGCGGGGCGGTCATCAAAGCCGCGGCGGGTGCCTCGGGCAGCCTTCGCGTCAAGGCTGTACAGCTGCTCGCGGTTCGTCAGCACCACCAGGGTCATGGCATTCAGGCAGACACCCACAATGCACAGAATCCAGCCGATCAGCATGAACCGACCACCGGAAAGCACCGCACCGGAAAGCATCAGGGCGATAGAGGCGAGGTACGCCGGGGAGAGCAAAAACTTCGTATTCACTACCGACCTACCTAGCGCGCATTGGAGCGGGGCTTGGTGGCGCGACCCGAACGGGGGCGCGAGGGCAGAACGCTCATGCGGCCGGATGCACGCTCAACAATCGGCTGGGATTCGGTGGGCTCTTCCTCACGAACCTCGGTAGCCTCTGCAGTTTCAGCGTGCTCGGTCGCCTCAACAGCCTCAGCGGCTTCAACGGGAGCCACTTCATGCTCAGCCTCTGCGGTTGCTTCCGCTGACTGCTCAGCAGCTTCGTGCTCAGCAGCTTCACGCTCTTCACGGCGGTGCTCTGCGCGCTCGCGGATACGGTTCTCCACGGAGGATTCGAAACCGTCCAGGTTGGTCACCAGTGCGGGGGTCGGGTCACCCTTCGCCTTACCCACGGACAGCACAAAGGCGAGGACATTCAGACCCAGCGCGAGGATGAGAAGGATCCAGCCCAGCCAGATGAGCCAGGGACTAGAGGATCCGACCATGAGCGCGCCGCAAAAAATTACGCCGAGGGAGGTCAGGTACGCAGGCGAGAGAGTCTTGAAATCCATGTCTACTTTCAATGTGTTCGTGAGTTTGAGAGAGCTAACGTACGTTCACTACGTTTCCTGTCTCATTTTAGGTGATACTTGAGGCTTAATCTGCTTCTGCCCCTGTCTATCGCCTGTGAGCTAAAGACCAGATGGCTTATCTCGGTGGCGTAGGCAGGGGCAGAAACGTCACGTTCATGCGCGCAGTGCAGGTACCGGCTAGGACGTGGGGGTTACCTCGTTGGTGACCAGGGGCGAGGCGGGCGCGTTTTCCACCACGGGGATTGCGCGGGTGCTCAGGGTGCCCTGGTGCTTCTTCCAGAGGTTGTAGCGTTCCATGGCGACCGCGCCGGCGGTCATGGCAGGAAGAATGAACATGCCGGAGGAGCGGATGCTTTCTGCCTGCGCCAGGATGTCCAGCTTACGCACCACGCGGGTCACGTCGTGGGAGTCGTAGCGGTCCTGAGCAGAAATAACCTCGTTCTGCGCGGCGACGAGGGCGGCATCGCGCAGGCGCACGAAGTCGTTCCTCTTGTCCTTAAGCTTCTCCATGTGCTGCTTGTATTCTTCGGGCAGTGCCTCGCTGATTTCGTCTCGGCGGGTAATGGCGGAGCACATTTCCTTCACGCGAGCGTAGGTTTCCGGGTCGGTGGTTGCCTTCGCTTCAGCCTGCAGCGCCTCGAGGGCTGCGACCTGCGCAATCTTGAGCAGCTCGGGTACGGCGGTTTCTTCTTCATGGTTAGCCTGCACGCCAAGGACCTTCACGAGCAGGGGCAGGGTCAGGCCGGGCAGCACGAGGGTGAAGAAGAGTACGGAGAGCATCATGACGATGGCGTCCTGGCGTACCTGTTCGGTGCCGTTGACCACGGGGATGGACAGGGCAAGAATCAGGGTCACGAGGCCTCGCATGCCGGACCAGGTCATAACGATAACTTCAGCAAAGCTTTCGGGTGCACCCTCGTGGATGGGGTTCTTGCGTCCTGCCAGCCAGACGATGGTGAACCAGATGAGGCGCACCAGGATGGCGACCAGTGCGACCAGGGCACCGTCAGCGAAGAGGCTTGCGATACGGGAGGGGTCGGCGGTGGCGATGATACTACTTGCCTGCAGGCCGATGAGGCCGAAAGCGACACCGGTCATGAGCAGCTCAATAATCTGCCAGAAGGAGGTGGAGGAGAGGCGTTCTTCCGCTTCGAGTGCCGCCATGTATTTGGTGCTGGTGAACTGGATAGCGCCGATGACCACGGCAATAACGCCGGAGGCGTGCACGCTTTCAGCAGCGAGGTAGGCGCCGAAGGGGATCATGAGGGTCACGGCGTTGCTGGTGACCACGTCGTGGGCACGCTGGCGAACGTAGCCGCCAAGCCAGCCGAAGATATAACCAATAATGACCGCGAGGATCGAGCCGAGCACGAAGTCCTTGGCGACCGAGAGCGGCTCGATGTGGTGGCCGCTGGTCATGGAGTGGATTGCGGCGTGGAAGAGAACGATTGCGATAGCGTCGTTGAAGCTACCTTCGGTCTGCAGAGTACCGATGAGGCGGCGGGGGATGCCGACGGGCTCAGCGACTGCTTCCACGGCGACGGGGTCGGGCGGGGAGACGGCGGCACCGACGGCAAGGGCGACGGCGATGGTCATACCGGGGACCCACCACATGGCTGCGCCGGCAATTGCCAGGGCGGAGACGGTGGTGAGAAGGACCGAGTAGAGCAGTACGGATCTCCAGCGGCGGCGCAGGGTGCCCCAGGAGAATTTAATGCCGATGGCCCACAGTAGCGGCGGAAGGAAGATCGGCAGGATGATGTCGCTGTCGATAGTAAGATCCGGTCGGTTGGGGATGAAGAGCGCGGCGGTGCCGAGCAGGGTCATCATGACCGGCCAGGGGAGGTTGAGTCGATCACCGACGCTGACCATAAACACGGTCGCAATCAGGATGATGACAATAACGGAGAGGTAAAGCATTGGTCCGGTGTTGTTCCTTTCGCGCGGCTAGGGTTAGTCGGCTACGTCTTTCTACTCTACCGGAGGGGCTCATTCCGCTTTTCGGATATGGGGGTTCTGCAGCGTTTATTGTGGTGTTGTTTACCTCTAAGCCTAATGCTCTTTACGGAATATAGAGTTTTCCCCTGAATATCTCTGCTTTTCAGCAGGTTATTCAGGGGAAAATTCTATATTTGGAATATATCGATTGGGGTAGCTACCTCTAGCAGATTACTTAGAGCCGCATCCACCAGCACCGCAGCCGCAACCGCCAGCGGGAGCTTCCTCCACAACCGGTTCGGGCTCGTCGTGGCCACCACAGCAGCCACCCTTTTCTTCCTTCGGCTCATCGTGGCCGCCGCAGCAACCGCCACCACCGTGGGAGTGGCCGTGAGCCTCAGCCGGAGCTTCAGCGGAGGAACCGCATCCGCCCGAACCGCAACCGCAACCACCCGCGGAAGGTGCCGGCTCCTCGTGGCTACCGCAGCCACCCGAACCGCAGCCGCAGCCGCCACCGTCAACCGAGCCACAGGCAGAGCCGCGTGCGTCGCGGTGACCCATGAGGTCTACGCCGAGGTCGGAGAGGTAGCGCAGGTAACCTGCGAGGGCGTCGCGTCCACCGGTGCCGGAGATAACGATGCCGCCGTGGCGCAGTGCCTTGAGCACCTCGTTGACCATGGGCCACTGCTCAATGTCGTCGGTAATCGTGATAGCGCTGACCACGTGCATTGCGAGGGAGGTCAGCGAGCGCAGGGACTGTTCGTAGCCTTCGGACAGGTGAATGACCTTGGCAGGTGCTGCCAGGCGCAGGATGGACAGTACGCGCATGAGCATCATGGGCACTGCATTTTCGGGTAGCAGTACGGTCACGCCGATTGCGGAGGACTCTGCAATACGTTCGATGGTTGCCGCGAGTTCTTCGGAGTCAATATCGCGGGAGATATCCAGTACTTCGTAGGAGTCCACGGCGATGGAGCGGGTGCCCAGGGCGTCGGCGAGTGCTTCATCTTCGGTGTGGATCGCAATCATGTTGCGGAATTCGTTGCGGCGCACGACGGAGGCTGCCTCGATGAGGGCGAAGTCCTGGCCTTCACCATCCACGAGGAGGGTGTGGATTTCTTCGCGGTTGAGGCCTTCACCTGCGGTGGCGCGCTCGATTAGTTCAGAAAATGCGTTGCTCATACCGAATATTAAACACCCCCTTTTACCCTGTGCGCCCGCGAGGTTTGCCTGCCTTGGCGGTTTTGGGCGGTTTAAGACGTGTTTTTATGCCAAGAGCGTGGGAGTGGCTGTTTTTCTCTGCTTCTTAGGGTGCGCTCTGATGTAAAACTACCCATGAAACGCGAAACGTTCGCTCTGAGTGAGTGAGAATCGACATTCATTTTTGAGGTTGTGCCGCGTATTTGCGCGATTTTTGTTTGCGGTGGGGTGCACCTTGCTCAATATGTAGAGTTGAACACCCTAAAATGAAAGGGTGGTACTTTCCCGTGAAAAGATTCTAGATACCGCCTACGAGGTCTTGGCGACCTACGGTTTGGCGGACCTTTCCATGCGCCGACTCGCTCAGGAGCTTCACGTGGCTCCCGGCGCCCTGTACTACCACGTGAAGAATAAGCAGCAGCTTCTCATTCTGTTGGCGGATTACATTCTGGCTCGTGCCCCGAAGTCGATGTCTGAGGAGGCTGAGCCGAATCCGGAGGCTATTCGTGCTTCGATGATTCGCCGCGGTGATCTTCTGTTCTCTCTGCTGTACCCGATTCGTGAGTGCCCTGAGGTGGTGCGTTTAAGCTTGGCTCTGCATCCTCGTGAGTTGAAGCCTGTGGTGGCTATGGCTCATGAGTTCCAGGCTCTTGGTTTGGGTCATGCGGAGGCGCTGCGTCGTGCTCGTTTGTTGACCCATATTGCGTTGAGCCTGGTGGAGGAGTATCAGACTCTGCCGCTGATTTCTCCGCAGGAGGCTGTGGCGAGTGGCGATGTTCCTCTGATTGAGAATGCGTTTAACCGTTACCGCCAGGATTTGCTTTCTGCCATTGACACGATGATGGTGGTGCAGGAGCCCTATACGCAGGATGCGTAATCGCTTAGCCCTTCTTTTGGTTTATTAGTTGTGTATGGTGCCCCGTGCCCCCTTGTGGGGGTGCGGGGCTTATGCGTGCGTTGGCTTTTGGCTGCCCTGCCGCACGCTGATACCGGCGCGGTTTGGCGACTGAGTCGATGTTCGCTGGTTTTCTGCTTTAGTCTAGAGGTGACACGTGCTTGCGCTGATGCCCGTTGGGTGTCGGGTGCAGGTGGGGTGTCGTTTACGTCCTAGCGCCCCTTTCGGGGCTTGATCAGAGGTGTTCCATGTCGATGACCGCTACCGCCCAGTGGGCGGCTCTTCCGGACCATAGCGCGGAGATTGCGCGTGTGCGTGAGGAGTTTATTACTGCGTATGGTTATGAACCGGATGGTGTGTGGTCTGCGCCTGGGCGTCTGAATCTTTTGGGCGAGTACATTGATTTTTTGGGTGGCTCGTGCCTGCCGATGCCGCTGCCGTACCGCACCTATGTGGCGGGTGCGTTGCGTCGTGATGGTGTGTTGCGCGCGTCTTCTTTGCAGATGCCCGGTGATGAGCGCACGGTTGTGATTCGCGATATTCAGCCGGGTCATTTGAAGGGCTGGTTCACCTATGTGGCGGGTGTTGCGTGGGCGATGAATCAGGAGGGTGGCAGGGATATTATGCTGCCCGATGAGTTTGGTGCTGATCTGCTGATTAATTCTCGTGTTCCGGTGGGTGGCGGTTTGTCGTCTTCGGCGGCTTTGGAGTGTTCTACGGTGTTGGCGTTGTTGGAGCTTTCGTGTCCGGCGCGGAAGGATTGCCCGGAGGCGGATGCCACCCCGGCTGATAATGATGCGTTGCGTGCGCGTCTGGCTCAGGTGTGCATTACGGCTGAGAATAAGGTGGCTGGCGCGCATACGGGTGGCCTGGATCAGACGGCGTCGTTGCGTTCGTATCCGGAGCAGGCTCTGGTGATTGATTTCCGTGATTTTTCGATTGAGCCAGTTGCGGTGGATATTGCCCAGCATGGTCTGAGTTTTTTGGTGATTGATACGAACACTCCGCATGAGCTGACGGATGGCGGCTTTGCGGCTCGTCGTGCGGCGTCTGAGGCGTGCGCCGACGCTTTGGGTCTGCGTTTTTTGCGTGATGCCCTACCGGAGGATTTGTCCTGCGCGGGTATGGATGCGCGTGCGGCGAAGGCGTGGCGTGCTGATTTGGTGGATTCTTCGGTGAATCGTGCCCTGGATGCTCTGGAGGACGCGGGTCGTCCGTGTTCGTTCCCGCGTGGTTGGGTGCGTCATGCGTTCCACGATATGACTCTGGTGGGTCGTGCGAGCTACCTGTTGCAGCATGCTGATGAGTTGGGTTTCGCAGCGTTTGAGGAGGCGGGCCGTATTTTCACGGAGTCGTTTGTGTCGATGCGTGATGAGTTACGTGTTTCTCGCCCGGAGATTGATGATGCGGTGCAGGTGTGCCTGGATCAGGGTGCGCTGGGTGCTCGTATTGTGGGTGGCGGTTTTGGTGGCGCGGTGATGGCGCTGATTCCCACTTCTCAGCTTGAGGCTGCTGCGGATGCGGTGGCAACCACCTATGCGGTGCGCGGTTATGCGGCACCTCGTTTTTTGCCGATGGTTGCTGGTTTTGCGGCGTCTCATGATTGGGCTGCGGGCGCTGCTCCTACGGATATTCCGGTGTTGTAGGGTTGGGCGCTGAGGTCTGTCATAAATCGGCGGGGTGTCATAGGGGTGTTTTTTCAGGGGTTTGAACAATATTCTTAGCTGGAAGTTTCCTGCGAGTTTCTGCAATTTCCCTCCGGTTATCCCCCGTAATAACGCGCTGACAAGCCATAATTTTTTGGTCATTGGTCAAAAGTTGCGCCACGTTTTCTGAGGGTGGTTTTTCTTGCCTTCGCGGGTATGTACACTTATCGACGGACGCAATCCGTGAGCTGTAAAGTTTCGATGCGCATAGTCCGGCATATGGATAGCATCTACACTGGGTTCGACCGTCACATACAAGCCCAGCTTGCAGGTTTCGTCCACCAAAGCATCACACTCCAGTTTTCTGCCCGCCCCGGGCAGGTACCTCACCAAGAGTGAGGCTTTAGAGCGCGAAAGCGCAGAAAGGAGGCCCCCGTGGGCTTCGATATCAAGGGTACCGTTGAGCAGGGCCTCGACAAGGCTCAGGAAGTCATCAACGAAAAGGCTGGCAAGGAGGTCGTCACCGACGAGCACGTTGCCAAGGTTGAAGAGGTCGTGACCGACAACGTCTCCAAGCTGACCGAGAAGTTCGGCAAGTAAGGCGACAGCCTCCTTTGGATCGGCGCCCTACCTCGCCTCCTCGTGGGGTAGGGCGCCTTTCCCTGGGTCTGCATTACAGGCTTTCACTCAACGGCTTTCACTCAACATCTCTCTCGAATAATGGGGCACGCTGCCCCGCCTGGGTTCTTTCATTCACCGACTCACTCGGCATATTGCTCAGCTTCGGTTACCGCCTGGTAGCCTGTTTTCACTCTTCTTTTACTCTTACTCAGCACAAGTGCTCGCGCTTTCTCGCGAACTGTATACGCCCCGCATCATTGGTCCGGCAACCTTGGTGTGGGGCGTATGCCGTTAATGCGCGGGGGAAGGCTTCTGGGGCGCAGGGTGAAGGCTTCTGCGGGAGTGCTGCACGGGCTGCCGGGGTGCGGCGCGGGCGTTCGCCCTATGAGGACCTCTCCCCTGCCCCTGTAACCTCAGGCTATGCTTGATATGTCAACTTATTGAGCTGCGCCCTCAGGTAGGTTTCAGTGCCTCCTGAAGACCGCGGAGCACCCCGTCTATGGAGGAACTATGTTTGAACGTCAGCAGTCCGATCAGCAGAAGGCACGCGAGGTCATGAAGGATGGCGGCGTCGTCATTTATTGGCGCCCCGGCTGCCCCTACTGCGAGGCTCTGGATTCTAAGCTGGGCGAGCTGGGCGACCACGCTACCTGGGTGAACATTTGGGAGGATCCGCAGGCTGAGGCGCACGTGAAGTCCCTCAACGACGGCAACGCGACCGTCCCCACCGTGGATACCGGCGACACCCACTTTGTGGTCGCTGACCTGGTGAGCCGCAACAAGGTGAAGAAGCTGATTGAGAACACCCTCAACTCTGGCGGCGAGGCTTAAGATGGCTCGCCCGGCGCTGAATCGCGATACGACGGTCTGCATTTCCTTGTCTGGTCGCCCGTCGAATCACGGTATTAAGTTCCACAATTACCTGTACGAGAAGCACGGTCTGGATTACCTGTACAAGGCGATGACCACCACCGATATTGAGGGTGCTATCGCCGGCGTGCGTGCTCTAGGTATTCGTGGCTGCTCGGTGTCTATGCCGTTTAAGCAGGCTGTTATCCCGCTGATGGACGATATGGACCACTCGGCTGCGGTTATTGGTGCGGTGAACACGATTGTGAACACTGACGGCTTCTTGAAGGCGTACAACACGGATGTGATTGCGGTGGCTTCCCTGCTGCGTTCGCATAATGTGGATCCGTCTCTGCCGTTCCTGCTGCGCGGTTCGGGCGGTATGGCTGCGGCTGTGGCTGGCGCGTTCTTTGATGCGGGCTTCTCGCAGGGCATGATTATTGCCCGTAACGAGGAGACCGGTCGCGCGCTGGCTGAGCGTTACGAGTACGCCTGGGCGCCGGAGGTGGGCAACCTGCGAGCGCCGATTCTGGTGAACGTGACCCCGATTGGCATGGCTGGCGGTGAGGAGAGCGAGGAGCTGTCCTACCCGCAGGAGGCTATTGCTGAGGCGCAGGTGGTCTTTGACGTGGTGGCGATGCCCGTTGAGACTCCGCTGGTTCGTGCGGCTCGTGCGGCGGGTAAGGAAGTTATTCACGGTGGCGAGGTGATTGCTCTGCAGGCTGCTGAGCAGTTCCGCCTGTACACCGGTGTGGAGCTTACTCCCGAGGAGGTTGAGGAGGCGGAGGCTCAGGCGAACTAGGTTCGCGCCCGCTGCTTCTTCGCCCCGTGAGGGGCTCGATACGCAAAAGTGCCCGGAAGGTTTATCCTTCCGGGCACTTTTTGTTCTATCCGGCGCTTCGCGCCGAAATTTTTTTTTAATTACACACATCCTGGTACTTAAGGTTTTCCACATCTGTGGAGAAATCTGGGGAAAACTCTTACACCCGTGTAATTCATACCGTGTGATTCGGCCGTTTTAGCCTGTATCCACAGGTTTTTAACATGTACTCACACTCGTGGAATTACACGAATGTAGTTATGCACAGTGTGGAAAACTTCTGTGGACAACTCCTCTCTACAGCGGATTTCCGCGGGTTTCAGGCTCAATAGCGGCCCTTGAACCACCGCTGCAGGCCCTGTTGCGGCGGCTCCGAAGACTCAGATGACTCGGGCTTCTTCACAAACGGGAGAATCAGGAAGGTCGCGAGCGCGCCGCCGACAAAGCCGCCGAAGTGTCCCGCGTGGGAAATATGCGGGTTGAAGAGACTCTGCACCACACCAATGCCGATGAGCAGAATAAAGAGGCGTGCAGTGTCCTTCTGCCTTCTGAGGAGCAGGATCACGAAGAACGCGCCGTAGAGACCGTACACGCCGCCTGAGGCGCCCACGGCGCCACGGTAGTAGTCGAAGATGTACACGCTGCAGCCGGCACTCACGGTAGCCGCCATATATACGAAGAGGAACTTCCACCGCCCCATCATTCGCTCGAGAGAGACACCGAAGATGAAGAGGTAAACCATGTTCCACAGCAGGTGCGTCGGGTCATTCTGCGAGTGTACGAACCCGTGCGTGATCAGGCGGTAATACTCGCCGTGGTGAACACGGGGACCCGACATCATGCCGAGGTTATACACCCAACGGAATGGAATAATCTGTTGCAGACCGTACACCACGACGTTAATCAGAATGAGCGTGTACGTAATATGCCAGTGACGGGCGATGAAGGAACGCTTCGGGCTCGAGGCGCCTCCATTGAGGTCACGGTAGCAGTCGGGGCAGACCATGCCCACATCCA
>NZ_KV810724.1:0-258 GCF_001812895.1 Rothia sp. HMSC069C04 | reverse complement strand
ACCGCGTTCCCGCGGCAACTCAATCAACTATACCAGCGTCTTGTTTGCCATGCAAATCCGTTTTCCGTGATTCACACCACAATGTTTCTTCCCTAAACTCCTCCACCATCACCAACAGGCAACCTGAGATTCTTCTAAGCAAGAAACCAAAACACTATACAATTGAAAGACAGTCAAACCGCTTCTGACTAGGAGAAACACCGAAGAAAACTCTTCGTTTTTTCCTCCTCGCCGCGGCGACTCATACAACTATACAGA
>NZ_KV810723.1:0-240 GCF_001812895.1 Rothia sp. HMSC069C04 | reverse complement strand
CCGTCTTATCGGCAATGTGCACCCCTTCCTCAGCGCGCAGGCACATGGCTATCTGCCTGTGACCGCACCCGTTGGGGGTCCGCGAAAAGATCTGGGCGACCTTGGGACGTAGCTGTACTCTGGTTGGCTGCTGGGGGTGAGCCAGTGCGTAGTAGTAGCTCGACCTGGCAAGGCCTGCCACCTCAAGGAGGTCGTACAGCTTGTGCCCGTGCCCTGAAAGCTCAGCGACCACTAGGGCTT
>NZ_KV810722.1:0-1601 GCF_001812895.1 Rothia sp. HMSC069C04 | reverse complement strand
CAGCCAGAAGCACCTGCGCCACCGCGGCACGGAAGCGCTCACCTCCGGATAAATCCCCAATGCGCTGATGTACGCTTTCGCGACGGAAGAGCAGGCGCGCCAGCTGGTCACGCAGATGCTGTTCGCTCGCACCGGGATTTGCCCTCTGTACGGTTTCAAGGAGGGTGAGCTCCGGGTCGAGGATGATGCGCTGCGGCAGGTATGCGGTGTTGTCCAGGCGGTAGAGCACTTGGTATGCGGGCGGCACTGGGGAACGGTAATCAGGGTCATTCGCGTGCGCTATCGCATTGAGAAGCACAGTCTTGCCACTGCCGTTTGCTCCCGTGATGTGCAGGCGTTCGGGTCCGGTCAGGATAAGAACCTCGGGAAAATCTTGGATTTGAAGCAGATAATCAACTTTATAAGGTTGTGTTTCACGTGAAACAGTGTTTTGGGTGTATGCATTCTTAAGGTCGGCGCTCTGCGGTGTAGACGCGCAAGAGTCGTTCTTCACCCGATGTAATTCCAGTACCTTCCGCCCCAATGGGAGCGCATCCTGAGCAAGTTCCAGATAGATACGCTCCTGCATGCGCAGGTTCTCTTGGGCTTCTCCAACTGCCGCCCGCGCATCCGCCACCATGCTTTCGTGGGCTGTGTGAAGTTTCCCGGCAGAGCGCTCTGAACTGTTTTTATCCAGGCCCATAGCCATGCCAGGTTTCCGCTTTGACCGCTCAAATTCGCGACCTCGGCGGGCGTTGCGATCGAGCTTAATCTGGTTCTCGGCACGCTCACGCACAGCCTTACGCGCCTCATTCTTCGCCTCGGTCACGCGACGCTGAGCCGCCTGCTGCTCGGTGTCCAGTGCCTGCCGGTAGGTGCTGTAGTTACCCTCGAAGAGGCGCAGATGCGCCAGCCCCTGACGGTCAGCATGAAGCTCGGCAATCACGTTTACACGCTCCAGTAGGTCACGGTCGTGGCTAATGATGAGCGCCGGGCAGGGTAGCGCCTCCAGTGTCGTGAAGAGCTGGGCTTTCGCCGCGGAGTCCAGGTTGTTCGTCGGTTCGTCGAGCAGAATGAACTCTGGGTCTGAATATAGAAGCGCGGTGAGTGCGGCTGTGACCGTCTGACCACCTGAAAAGGTGCTAAGAGGACGCATCAGAAGGTTGCGACGGGCCTGTGTATCGGTCGTAGTGAGGGCAGGACCAAAACCATGTTCGGCAAGGGCTGCGAGGGTACGTTCTTCAATATCCCAGGCGTCGCCTATGGTGTCGTAAAGGCAGGGGGAATAGTCGCCCGATTCCAGTGCATCAAGCGCCTGCAGTATTTTTGTAATTCCAAAAATATCAGCAAGATGCTGATGCCCACTCAACCCTAAATCTTGCGGTAGGTACGCTATGCGCGGTGGGGTGCTGATTATCCCTTGACTAGGGTTTATGTCGCCAAGAATAAGTCTGAAGAGGGTAGTTTTTCCGGCGCCGTTATCGCCGATAAGCCCGGTGAGTGGCGCAGAAAATACCGCGGAAAGGTCGGTGAAAAGCGGGGGCTCACCCGGATGTGCGTACGAAATATGGTCGAGTGTAATGTGACGTGACATGGGCCGAGTTCCTTCGAGTAGGTGCTCG
>NZ_KV810721.1:0-13565 GCF_001812895.1 Rothia sp. HMSC069C04 | reverse complement strand
CGTTTGCCCATGTGGAGAACAACGGCAAGAACGGATTCCTGCGCATCGGCAGTACCGAAATGGGTAAGCGCACTTGTAGTTTTGACCCGTATCAGTTCGATGCGACGATTCTTATGGCGCAGGTGCTGTACCGTGACGATCACGGGCACTGGGCGGAAGAAGACGGCCTGGACGTGATGAGTGTGGTCGGGATGTACGGCTCTTCGCAAGATATTTATGCCCAGTTTTATGACTTGTGCGAAACGAAGTACATCGTTGGTCAGACGAAGAGTGAGCGTCAGAAGCGCCGCCGCCGGGCTGCTCGTAATGAGGCGCGTAGGCTGGAACGCCAGCAGGCTCGTGAAGAACAATAAGTTCTTACTGCACAAGCCCTTGGGCTGAGAGCCTATCTCTCAACCCAAGGGCTTTCTGCATGTCAGCAGTAGCTCATCTGAGCGTCACCGTTAGCGGGTGATAATCGCGAAGTCGCTACTGGACAAGTTCGTGAAATTACCAATCTGCGCATTCACACGGCACTTAGACGTCACCGACAGTGCCGTTACCACCCGCTGATCCTCAGACACCAACACATGCCCCGAACAACCATCCGAAAAACTAATCATCTGCGCATCCGGAGAAATCGCCTGAACCAGTGTCGAAAACTCACCCGTACGCGGCAAAACCATCAACGGGTTCAACTCATCCGCACCACTGGGCCACACCGGAACCACCGTTACCGGCAAAACACTCTGATTCACCACACGAGAAGGAACCCGCAACTCAATCGAACGCAAACGCTGAATCGGGTACGCCGTCGAACGAACCTCCCGATCAGAAATAGCCTTCGCCGTCTCAGAATCAATACGGTTCACCCACTCCTCAAAAGCACGCGAATCCTTAAACTCAGCAGACACATTCGCCCGAACCTGCACCACACCATTAGCCGGGATACTCACCCCAGACAGATTCCACGAACACGGAACATCCACCGCAGTCACACTCGACTGATTCTTCGCCACACCAGAAGACGCCTGGCCGGCATCCCACGTCACCGAAGCACACGAACCACCCTCAATACCGGGAAGCACCTGCAAAATATCGCCCCGAAGAGCCGACTTCTGCGAGGAAAACTCAAAAGTTAGGCGGGCACTCTTATCCCGCGGGTTATACGTACCCTCAATACGGGTACCCAAACCACTCGGCAAAGACGCCGAACTACGGCTCGAAGCAGACCACGACTCAGCCGTCTTAGACGAACCCTTACCGCCGCTCAAACCCACAAAAGCGAGCACACCCACAAGAATCAAAGAACCCAAAATAGCGCCCCACACCAGCGGGCGGCGCAACGGCGAACGGGCAGGCTCCTCTTCCTCAACAACCTCATCAGGAACATATACCGGCTGCTCCACCACAAAAGGAGCCCGAATAACCGTCTCATTCTGCGCCTGACCCAGCGACGGCATGCCCGCACCATACAGCTCCGTAACATTCTGTCCAGGCACCGCAGAAACCGCAGGCTCAGCACCATGAACCACCGTAGGCGTATAGCCCACAGCACCCGAAGACACCTCAACCCACCGAGGAAGCACCGCATCAGCCGCGAAACCCTCAGCCAAAAGACGCAACTTAGCGGCAGCCTCAGCCGCCCCAGGACGCTGAACCGGGTTCTCCGCCAACATCCTGTGAAGAACCTCAGCAACCTCAGCCGGAATCTGCGGCGACACCTGCACCGCACCACCACGCGCCGGAAGAGGACGCGCCGCCACCAACAACTCATGAAGAGTCACCGCGCACGCATAAACATCAACCGCCGGAGTAGCCACACCATGCGCAGAACGCTCCGGAGCCATATACCCCGGAGTACCAGAAAACGAACGAGAAGCCCCCGAACCCGCAGAGCCAGTAAAAGAAGCAATACCGAAATCAGCCACACGAACCTGCTGATCCAGAGACTCCCCCAAAACACCGCTCAGCAGAACATTCTCCGGCTTAATATCCAGGTGCATCACGCCCTGACGGTGAGCAAACTCCACCGCATTCAGAACCTGCACCATCAGACTCAACGCCAAACGAACCGGCAGCGGACCCTCAGAATCCAGCTTCTGACGCAACGAACCGCCATGCTGAAACTCCATCACCAGAGCTAGCACGCCACCCTCAACAACCATGTCCGTCAACGGCACAATATGAGGATGCGACAGCGCCAACAACACCGAACGCTCACGCACAAAAGATTCAAGAACCACAGGGTTCTCCGCAAGCTCCGGACGCAAAACCTTCGCCGCATACAGAGCCCACGAGCCGCTCATCGTAGCAGCCCACACCTCACCGACCGCGCCAGAACCCACCCGGCGCACCAAACGATACGAAGAGCCAAGGGGAGCGCCCGCAACCAGACCCCCCGCAGGCTGACCAGCAACCTGCGGGACAGGATGAGCATCACGACGCTCCGAGCCGGAGTACTGCGGCGAACCAGCAGGTACAGTCACGGGCTAACTCCTTAACATCAACTTCACAACAAGCAGGAAGACTCCCCAGACGGGGCGACCCCTACAGCAAAATAGCCGGTAAAGTTACACCATACCTCACCACACGCCAGACAAGCCCTACAGCCCGCCACGGTGCTGAGAATCCTCAGGGCTCATCAGCTGCACCAGAACCGGCGACCCGGCAAGGAACGCGTAGCCACGACCAACGCTCAGCTGAACCGGGGCGCGCCTCGGAATAGAACCGAACATGTCCATATCCGTATCAACATTCGGCTGAACCACAGCACCAGTGCGGAACTTGCGAATAGCCTTCGTCCAATGGCTATACAAAGGACGCAAATCAGTCGGCTTACCCGTAGCAATAATGTGAACGTCCGGGAAGTCACCCTTCACAATCGCATCAAAAACGTTCATCGGGTCATCCACACGGTCACCGTCATCAATCAGCAACAGCACCGGGCCCGCGGCATCCTGCAAAGCCGCCTGCACCTGAGCAGAAGCGTTCTTGCTCTCAAACACCCGGTCAAAAACGCCCTCCGGCGCATTCACCAGGCCGGAACGCTGATCGAAGACAGCCCAAACCTCCGGAACCTCAGCGGCATCCATGCGTGCGTTCTCCGCCGCGGTAGCGTCACCAGACGCCAACGCGGCAGATACCGCCTGCTCCGCCGCAGCCCTCGCCCGAGAAACCAGACGAGCAAACGCAACCAGCAGAGAAGACTTACCCGAACGCGGATTACCCGCAACCATGGCGTGCTCACCCTCGTACAGCTCGAAAGCACACGCCTCCAACGTAGCCTCAGCAATACCCACAGGAATACGCCACAGGCTCGGAGAAAACTCAGCAGCAGGCATGCTCTCCCACGAAACCCACGTCGGCAGCTGACCAATCACATCACGCTTAGCGGGAGCCTGCGGGAAGCGCTCACGAATCATTGAGATAGCCTCCTCCACACCAACAGCGGGAGTAGCCACCTGCATCTGACGCAGACGCTTCGGGTCAACACAACGGCCGGGAACCGCAGCCGGAACATTCGTGCCGCGAATACCATGCGAGGAATAATCGTGGACATCGCTCAGCTGGAAGAACCACGTCTGCAAAGAAGCATCAAGAATCTGCGACGGGATATTCTTCGCGCGGCTCGTCGACACCACGCAGTGAATACCAACAGCAGGACCATCCGCATACACGCGGTAAAAATTCGCCAACAAATCCATGCTCACAGCATCAGAGAACTCATCACGCAGCGTCGCAAAACCATCCAAAACAATGAAAAGAGGCTTACGGCGTGACGCGTCAGCACGGCGAGCATCAAGCTCCGACTTCACAAAACGCAAGAAACGAGCCTGACGTTCCCTAGCGCCCTGACCGGTACCCACAGCAGAAACAACATGCGGCAAAGAACCCAACGGCAACAAGCCATCAGCGCCCATATCCACCAGAACAATATCGATGTCCTCCGGTGAATAATGCTGAGCCAAACCCAGCACCACAGACTGAATCGTCGTAGTCGTACCACTACCGGCAACACCCACCAACAGCAGGTTGCTCATCTCAATATTCCAGCCCATAGGCACCTGACGCTGCAGCTCAGGCTCATCACCCAAAGTACACATCAGAACACCGTCCCGGACACCACCCACAGTGGGAAGATCCGGGTCGGGGAAGCCGCGAACACCAAAATCAGCCAAATCAACATACGAACCCAACGGCTCAGGCCACACCTTACGAGGAGCAACCGCACCACGAGCCGCATGAGCCGCCACAACAGCATCAATCAGCAGATCCAGGTCATTCGCATCACTCGACGACACCTTCGGGCGCGCACGCTCCGAACGAGGAATACCGATACTATCGGTCGCGCGAACCTCCAGAGAAGTCACCACCTCAGTGCCACTCTGACCCGTCACCAGGGCAGTCTGCACCGGCGAAATATCATTCTGGCCCAGCTTCACATAGGCGCGACCCATCTGCGAACGCGAAATCTCCGAAGCATCCGGAACACCAATCACGTTCGAAGAATCCTCACGGCTCTGCACACGCAACGCCACACGCAAGTTCGTATTCGCCAGAATGTCATCATTCACCACGCCGGCGGGACGCTGAGTCGCCAAAATCATGTGAACACCCAGGGTACGACCCACCGCACCAATGCTCACCAGCGACGACAGGACATCTGGGAAGTCCTTCGCCAGCATCGCAAACTCGTCAATCACCAGCAGCAAGCGAGGCATCGGCTCCGGCGGGTTCGTCGCCAAATAATCCTTAATGTTGTCCACACCCTCGCCAGCAGCCGCAAACAGGCGCTGACGACGGTCCATCTCCGCCTCCAACGACTCAATAGCGCGGTGAGCCAACTGAGCATCCAAGTTGCTCAAAGTACCAATCGTATGCGGCAGACGCTCACACGTCTTAAACGCCGCACCACCCTTAAAGTCAACCAGAATAAAGTTCAAACGGCTCGGATCATGGTGAGCAGCCAAACCCGCCACCAACGAACGCAAAAACTCACTCTTACCCGAACCAGTGGTACCACCCACCAGACCGTGAGGACCGTCCTTCACCAAGTCCAGCGTGAACGCGCCAGAGTCGCCCACACCAATCTCAGTACTGAAACCATTAGCCTGCGACCAAAACGTCTCAATATCCTCAGCACCCGGAGGTGTCGGCAAACCAACCAGCTCAGGCAGCTTCACCAGCTGCGGCAAACCGCCACCCAACAGCAGACGCTCAGGGTCCTCATGATGCGCCAAAGTACGCGCCACATGAAGAGCATCCTCAGCGCTCACACCGGCGAGCACACCGTCAGTGACCGTGTAACGGCGGCGAGGCTCCGAATAGGTCATAGAAGCCTCCTCACCAATCTCCACGACCGAAGTACACGACGCAGGAAGACGGTCAACAGAAGAAGCCAACACAATACCGGCAACACGGCGAGCACCCGCAGCAGCAGTCTTATTCGCCATCAGACGCACTTCATCGCCGTACGCCAAAAGGTCGCGTGCCGGCGACTCACGGCCCTCAGTGAGGGTATCCGAATCAACGACCACGCACAGGCCGCGGGTCGGAAGAGACTCAATGTCGTTGTAAAGAGAGCGCAGCATCTGATCCGACTGCTCCTTACCAGAAGCAAACCAACGCATCTGCTGGTTCTGCGCCATATGCATATGCGGAAGCCACGACGTCCACACCCAGTCTTGCGAGCGCGCCGAATCAGCGCAGACCGCAATCGTCATATCAGCAGGACCCGTGTGGGTCGCCGCCTGCAGCACCAGGCTACGCGCCAGGGCAAGAGACTGCTCACGCGGCCCCACAATACCGATAGCGCCGCCCTCACGCAGGTCAGCAACCAGCGGGGCATCCCACAGGGTATTGTGCTCAAGAATATGCTGAACCTCAGGTTCAGGATTGCTCGGCTTCGTCAGCTCAGGAGCCCAATGAATATGCCCAGTACCCACATGGAAAGTCAACAGGTCAGGGCTGGTGCTCCGGCGACGCCACAGCGTCATTGCAGGAAGAAGCGCCCGCAGCTGAACGGCATCCGGTGCCGGGGCAAGGTCGTGAAGACGCTCAATTTCCTCACGGTTACTCAGAGCGATACGTTCCTTGAACTTCTCCATTTCCTGCTCAAAACGCACACGCTCCTTCACCTTATCCTTAGCGTGACGACGTTTCTGCTCCACCCACATGCCAATACTCAGAATGGGGCTGAGCATCGCGAAAAGGGCGTAACGAATCTCCTGCATAATGGCGACCATTGCCGCCGCCATGATAATCGGACCCACCGCCATAGCGATATTGAACTTTGGCGGGTCAGAAACGTTCTTGCGGGTAGGTGCCTCCACCTTCTCCGGGGCGCTCAACGCACCCTGACGCGGCGGACGGTTAAACGGTGCAGTACCCGACGCGCTCACATTCGGGGCGCTACCGGGGCGAGGCGCTGCCTTCTCCTGAGGCGCAGGCTGCAGAGTCAGCACACAATCACCAACATGGATGGTGGTGCTCTCAGAAACAGTCAGACCCTCCTCGGGGATTTTCTGACCGTCCACAAAACTACCGTTCGTAGAACCCGGGTCAGTGATGCGCACCTTCTGAGTGTTTGTCGACTCATCATGCACCACCTGCAGGTGCAGATGCTCCCACGATGCGCTCGCCGTGGGCAGCACAATGTCGGCGTACGGGGAACGACCCGCCACCAGAGGACGCGAAGAAGGGATAGGGTGCGGCAGGGTAACCGTCGAACCGCCGCTCAAGCAGACGCTCCAGCCCTGCACCAGGGAAGGGTAGGAGAGCGGTGCTCTAGAGATGCGCATACCCTCCATCGGCTTGACCTCCGCCAGGGTGGAGGATGCCGTCACCGGGCGGTTATCGCAGTACAGCGGCTCGTCGGCGGGCAGGGAGGGGCCACCGGTCGCCTGGATGAGATCAGCGATGGTCGTCTCAGGCTGCCAGGAGTCTAGTTCATAGCTCCCGTTATGCTCTTCAAGTTCAAGGAAAAAGCGCATAAGGTGTTCTCCAAAATAGATAAATCGTGAGCCCCGCTGGTGGACGGACTAGAAGTAATACCCGAAAGCCGGGGTGTGATGGGCTGACTCTGTACAGTAGGCTCCGTGTGGAAAGGCTAGTCGCGAGATTCTGAGGTGAACGTGCGAAGCATCCACACCGGCGGATTCACCGCATCCGTCGAGGAAGACCCGCCCTGAATCATCGAAGCTTCCGCGGTCGGGTAAAGAAGACCCACCTGCCCGCCCGCGGCGTAAGAAGACGAAAAATCCAACGGATACGCGACCGTAGAATCTTTAGCGTCCAAACGAAGGGTTCCTAGAACCCGTCGAACCGCCTCGGGAGTGTATTCACGAACCTGGCTCGTGGCATACGCAAAAGCCAAGAGCGCGTTATGGGAGGGAGCATCCGCCCACACTGCCGATTTCGAGAACGACTGTTCGTCTGACAAATCCTTGAGCGAAGAATCGTTCTTCATACGCTCAACCGTCGAGACAAACGCCGAAGAAGCACGACCGGCATCATCAGCACTCAACGCCGCAGCACGTGCCTGCACACGCCCCACAACGCGAATATTGTCAGTCAAAGAACCACCGTTCTCCAGAAGAAGACGCATAAAAGGCTCCGTCAAAGCTTCCTCACCCGCAATCACCGGAGAAGTAATACCCGCCCTCTGAAGAGAACGAAGCACCTTTGCCTGAGTCGACGCTGAACCCGTCAAAACCAGAACAGGAGAAGAGCCCGAAGACTTGTCCCCCAGAAGGCGCGTCAGCTCCTTGAGAGTGTCTTTCATGCTGTCTTCATCAGCAGAAACCTGAACGCGGTTCGTATAGGGAAGGTCCGGTGCAGAGCCCTCGCCCGCATCCAGCAGGATGGTGCGCACACCATCAAGCTGCTGCGAAGAACCCGTGCTGGATGCACCGGCGAGCGAACGAATAGCAGTCGTATAGACCTGCTTCTCCTGCTCAGGATCCAGAGCAAAACTCCATACCCCATCGCCAGCATCTACCCGGTCATACGCCTCAATCACCGCAACATTGCGTTCCTTAGCAGCAGCCGTAGCACCCCGAAGATGCTCACCCCGAGAAGCAAGCACAATACCCAAAGCACCCTCAGAAGAGAGCTTCTCTACCGCCTCACGGGCACCCTGCTCCGTTCCTTTATCGTTCGCATAAAGAACCTTCACAGAAGACTTACCCAAAGCCAGACGGTACTGCGCAACACGAGCACCCTGAGCATTCAGACGCCACGCAGACCCCTCAGCATCATCACCAAAAGTAGTAACAACACCAATAACAGGCTCACGACCAGACGCAGGAAGAGAAATAGCCTGCTGAACCGTCACCGCAGACGCAGGGTTCGTACCCGTGCCAAGCGGCAAAGGCTGAGGAGTCACAGCGCGCACGCCATACCAGATCCCCACCACCGCAAGGCTAAACAGCACACACAGACTGACACACCACACCACGGTGCGCTGAGTGAGCCGCCTGCCCTCGCGGCGGTGAGGACCTGAATCAGAGCCCAAATGAGGGGAAAACCCCACGGCTAATCACCAATCTGGAAGGTGTACACCGTCTTCACCTCTGCACTGCCAGCATTCGACAGATGGAAGGTCGGCAGCGAACGCAGACGCTGCAGCGACGCCTTGAACTGCGCCTGACGCTTCTGCAGAGCAGCAATATCCTCAGAACGGAGGTTCGTGTAACCCTGAGCATTCTGCATCGCCAAAGCAAGCTGGTAATCAGCCGCACCAGCCTTCGCGCTATTGCTCTTGAGCGCACCCAAGAGGCCAGCGCCCTCAGCGTTGCTATCGCCCAAATCGAGCATGAGCTTCGACAGGTCGTTATTCAGCTGAACGGATGCACCAGCCAAATCTCGGGTAGCGTTCTCAGCGCGGGTGCTCAGAGCAACCAGAGAACGCTCAGTCACCGAATCCAGAGACTGACGCAGGCCCTCAATACGATCATTCATATCCTTGTGCTGAACCTCGATAGACTCACCAGCCACCTGAACCACAGTATTCGCGGTATCAGTAATGCCAGCAATCGAAGCGGAGAACGCCTCCTTAGCAGCCGAAGCGCTAGAAGAACCATCGCTCGAAACCTTACGAATCTCCTCGCTAATCATGCTCGTCAGGCTCTCGCGAGTCTCATTGGCAGACTCCTTGAACGCTTCCTTAATAGCGGTGGAGAGGTCAGCCTGCATGTTCGTCATATCCTCCAGGTTCTTACCCAAAGCATTGACAGCATCCGAAGCTGAATGGATACGATCACGCAGAGAAACCTTAGCCTCCTCAGTAGGCTCTTCCTTCTTCTCCGCGTCCTGGTTCTGCGCGTTTGCGGCATCGTTCAGGGTCTTCTCAATCTCGCCCAGGGCACCATCTACCGCGTTCACAGCATCGTTAAGGTCCTTGGCGTCGCGAGCCAGACCCTCCTTGGGGTCATCCATCGAAGTAGCGGCAAGAACCTCATCCCACGCAGCTACCGCGGCAGCAATACGCTGCTCCATCGGAGTACGTGCTGCCGGGGTGTTCGAAGTGTAGGTACGCTCGTTCGCGTTCTCCACCGTAATGACGCGAGTATTACCTTCCGTGGCAGTAGGCTCGGCGGAAGGCGCCTCAGAAGAGGGAGCAGCGGAAGGAGCCTCAACCTTCTTCGACGGCTCCTCAGAAGGAGCCACAGAAGCAGACTCAGACGGTGCAGGGCTAGGAGCCTCAGACGGAGCCTCAGAAGACGGGGAAGCAGACGGCGAAGCCGCGCCACCACAAGAAGAAGCCGTCAGGTATCCACGCAGATGCTCCACCTGCTCAGCAGACAGAGAACCGCCACGCTCAGTAGACAGAGCACAAAGCTGCTCCGCCAGTTCCTTATTCTGAGCGCTCATAGAACCAGAACCGTCCACCAGCTCCGCACGAGCAGAAGCCGCACGAGAATGAACGTTCTTGATGCTCTCAATCAGACGGCTCGACGTTTCCTTCATCTGATTCACACTCTGACGAGCCGCACTAACCTTCTCACTCAAAGAACGCACAGCATCAGCATCAAGAGAAGACGGGTCCTTCTCCACCTGCTCAACAAGCTCATCCATCTGACGCTTCAACGCCGAATAGTTGTTGTTTGCACCCTTTAAGTACTCCGGCTGCAGGTGATCCACAATCTTCTCACCGGTAGCAACCAGTGCAATCAGAGAGCTCTGCACCGTCACCGACGCACCGAACAGGGCGCAGGTCACCGAACCGTTAGAAGAACAAGTCTCAGCGGTCGGGTGTTCCGGGCCGACAATCTCACGAATCGAAGCCGTAAGATCCTGCTGGCAGTCCGAACTTGCCTCCGCATACGCATTCAGGACCGCAGACAGCTGAACCAAATTACCGTACACGCTACGGCTACTCGCACCCTCCTCACGATGCACAACACAACGACCGCCGCTATGTGAAACAGACACATTGGGGCGAGCCGTCGTATCACCCAGCATCGAGTGAAGAGCAGCAACAGTACGCTCCAACTGAGAAATCAGCTGAGAATTATTAGTACGCGAAGCCTCAGAAAGATCCTTCTGCAGGCTCTCAATATTCGCCTGCAGACCCTGCATAGTCTTCGTCAACGATTCATTCTGAGTCTTCAGATGCTCGGCAGTGTCCTTACCCAAGGTCGCAGACGTATCATCCAGGCTCTGACGCACCTGAGCAACCTGCGAACTAGCGCTAGTCAGCGTCGTATTAACCTCGTTGACGGTATCAATAGTGCGCTGCAGAAGCGCCACCTGAGACGCATCCTGAGAGGTGAAACCGTTAGTAATGATTCCCGCGCCAGACAAATCAGAAGCAAAACCAGGCTGCACCGAAATGTTGAAGGTAGGCGCACTAAAATCCTTCGCCTTGACCTTCAACACAAAAGAAGAGGAACTACCAGTCACCGGAGGCGCCGAAATAGCACCCCACTGAACAACAGCCTTACCTTCATCATTGGTGCTCACCACACCATTCGTCGACGAATCAGCAGCATCAGGGGTCGTAATAACCTGAGTAGGAGAACCCGAAAGAACAGTAGAAGCAGCAATAGAGAACGGAGTACCAACCGGTGCAGGGCTAGTACGGCTAGTACCGGACGCATCATAGGTGACATCCTCGGTCTTCACCGTCAGGTTCTCAACCGTAACCTTAATCGTGATTTCGCCGCTGTAGCCGTTCAAATCATTCAGGTTAGTGCCGCTACCGCGCTCAGTAGAATACTGCAGGCTCACACGCACAGGAAGGTCATTAACGACGTCCTTCGGCTTGAACTGCACATTGCTCGAGGAGCTCGTACGATCCTTGTCATTGACGTAAATGTTGGTCGACTCAATCGACGAAACCTCGCCATCACGACCCATCTGAATATTCACGTTCTGCAGAACATTGGTAGCGTTCTCTACCTGGCGGGGACTCTGAGAAGTAACAGTACCCTTATCGGAAGGGGCACTGTTATTGTTCGTGCCCGTGGAGCAAGAAGAGAAAATAAGTGCCGTCGTGACACCCAAAATCAAAGGGAAGCGGAGTAGACGCTGACGCGCTGTGGTGTGGTTGGTCATGATGATCTTTTCGTTGAGTTATATACCGTGCAGACACATAACAGTGACAAGTCTGAAACGCCACTGTATAGTGCCCACCTGAGTGGATAGGGTCAGGGGCAAAGCCGGAAAGAGAAAAAGCCCCGTACCACTTTATCAGTCCAATATGGGAAGGTTGATATTTTTTCCTCCTAGTCGGTGCCTCATCAGGATATTCAATTCAACCTTGAGGTGATAGTTAAAGGTATTTTTCATTTCGTTTCAACCTAGTGCACTTACCGAACTCTGTTCGACATAGAAAAACCCTGCGGCTGAGGTCATCTCTCAACCCGTGGGGCTTTCTCTATACGGTGCTCCACGGTTTAGCTGGCTGCAGGTTCAGCCTCCGGGTCTTCCTCGTCTTCCTTCTCGGGGATAGCAACACCCACGGTCAGGTACCTCTTCGCCAGCAGGTACGAGGCGATCACCGGCACCACATACACCAGCGACAACCCGCTACCGGACTGCACAACATCAGCGGCAAGACGGGCCGCCGCCAAACATCCACCCAAACCCACCAGGGCTACGCAGAAGCCACGCAACACACCATACCCGGCAGTGCCCTCTTCAAAGGTCGACGCCCACAGCTTGAACAGGGTACGGCGCACAAAAATCAGGAAGACCGGCACCAGGCACAGCACCACCGAAACACCCACAGGCTCATAACCGGCAGTAGCGAACGAAACCACCGGAATCAGCAGGCAGAAGAGCGCCATCAGGGCACTCACACCCAGCACCACCAGGCGTACGTACCGGTTGATGCGCTCCATGCGTCGCAGGTTAGGGATCTCCTCGTTCGGCGCCGCGGCGTTGTAGAAGAACAGCAGAAGAACCAGCGCGGACACCGCCACATACCAGGGCGCGAAATTGATGCCGCCCGCCTGCGGGGTGAGGGCAACCTGCGGGACACCCGCCAGGGAGAGAGCAGCGAGCAGAACAATCGCGGCAACGCAGAGCGTGCCCACCGTCAGCAGAAAGTAGTGGTACGCGCCGCCGTTCTTGGTGTTTTTCACGCACTGCTCACGAGTGCCGTCAATCGTCACGACGGAAAACAGCATTATCGAGATGGGGATGATGCTCCACGCGTATTCACCCGTCATGACGGGGACGAGCGTGAGAAGAACGGATGCAGAGAACAGAATCCACAGAAATACTCGCTGTAGGGTTGTTGAGGATGCGAGGGCCACCTCAAAAAAGCCGATGATAAAGTCGCCGATATCGTCCATGGTGGGATCCTTTCTGCGGGGGTGGGGTTACTCTTTGATCTCTTCAAAGCGGAGGACGCTGAAGTCGAATTCATCGTTGCGGGTATGGAAGGACTTGTACGCCCTATACTTCTTGCCCGTCTCAAAGTTCTGGAGGTATTTGCGGATGGGGATACCATCAGGGGCGTTCCATGTTGTGATGATTCCGCACTCTTCCGTCTCGAATTCACCGGAGATTGAGTATGGGTCTTCGTGCTCAATGATTTCGACTGAGGTGACAGTACAGATAGCGGATTCATTGCCCGGGTTGTAGCTGGTCATAAGATGTAAGGACGCAAGGAACCCTAGCATGACTGCCACGAATATGATGACGTCGCGTGCATCCCACGCAGCTTTTGCTTTTTTGCGAAGATACTCTTTGAAGTCGATTTTATTCTTCTTTTTCTTGGTGTATCTCTTTTTGCGGGTCTTTTTTATAGCCCCAGTTTCGGTAATGTAATTTGCCTCTGGGTAACTCTTTTTCTTCGAGATGTTCCTTTTCTTTGAAACGTTCTTTTTCCTCGGGGAGTTCTTTTTCACTGCTCTTCACCTTCTTTCTGGGCTGCGGGCTGTTGCTCTGTGATTTCTTCAAAGTGGGGTTGTCTCAAAAACAGCGCTCATAGTATGTACGTCCTTGTGCGGTAGTGGTTGGTGAATCGTGCTCGCTACGGCGAGGTGGCGGGCACATCCTTAGCCTATCGCACGGTATCTGACCAGAAGGTTAACTGGGTGCAAGGCTCGGGTGAAGACTGGGCGACCATT
>NZ_KV810720.1:0-2274 GCF_001812895.1 Rothia sp. HMSC069C04 | reverse complement strand
ATCCGTGGGGTTTGTCGCCGGTGTCGGTGGAGGACTTCAATAAGTACCGCGAGCAGAAGGGCTCTTCCGGTATTACTGGGTGGGCACGGAAAGCTGCTAGTGGTGCAGTAGCTTTGTGGGACAAAGGTAAGAAATTCTACCGGGCTGCTACCGAGACTGCAAAGGGCCTATGGAACAAAGCAGTGGAGGGTGCAAAGGTAGCTTGGAATAACCGAGCTGTATTGGCCAAGAACGCTTGGGACAAGACTAAGAAGTGGTTCGGGGAAAACTGGGAGTATCTTGCAGGCGCCGGGCTGGTGGCACTTGGAATAGGCATAAGTGCTCTATCTGTTGCAGGCGGTCCTTTGACCATGGTGGTATTTGGTGCTCTTGGAGGGGCAATTTCTAGCGCTGGCACGTCTATGATTACCCAAAAGGCACAGAAGGGGTCTGTGGACACGGGGGAGATGCTGAAAGATGCTGCGATTGGCGCAGTAGTTGGTGGCATTACCGGCGGTATTGGTGGTCGTATTATAGCTGGTGCTAAGCAGGCTGCTGGCGTGGTTACGAAGCCTAATTGGATTACTGGCCCCGTTGCCAGAAGCACTGATTGGAAGTGGGCGAATAACCTGATTCGTAAGCCTGTTGATTTCAAGCCTCTGGCAGGTTTGAAGGGAACCTCAGGGGTGGCCGATGATGTAGCTATGATGGCCCCAGCGCGAGAAGCTAAGGAGTTTATGTCGAAGCAGGTTGCACGATTCATGGCTCCCGGCGAACATACAATGTTTGTCTCTCGTGGCTGGTGGCATAATCTAGCTGTGTCGCAGGTGACTACTATGCAACCTATTAAGTTCGCAGTTAATTATGCTGTGGGTGGTCTTGTTGCTGGTGCGTCTTCTGTAGCAACATCGACGATGCATACTGCTGAGGATGTGTGGCGTAATATTCATAAGAAATAGATAGATGAGGTAGTAAGATGAGTACTTTTTCTGAGGTTTTAAGGATTTTATGGCTAATCTTCCTGTGGTTCTGCTTTAGCTTCATAGCTCTTGTATCTCTAGCGATGGTCGTTATTGGGGGATGGCCTTGGGGCGCAATGTTCTTTGTTGCAGGTCCCGTATTCCTCGCAGTTATAGATATGGCTCACAGCGAAAGCATGGGAGGTAAAGCAAACGGCGGTTCTTTCAACTTCTTCTTTCTCCTTCTTATGTTCATCAGCGCGGTAGGCTTGATTATTCTGACGGTTCTAACCGCTTTCGGGGTACTCCACAGTGAGATTCAAGGATTCTGGTCACCAGAGACGAACTTCGCCTCCTGGTACATGGTTAGCGGGCTAATCATCGTCGTTTGCCTTATCTACCAAATCGAGCCTAATGACGATATTCCTGACCTGCAGCGCATGGAACAGATGAATAGGTACTCAACCCGAGTGGGCGTTATATCAGCGGCTATTTTCACGGTTCTGTGCCTTGTGGTTCCCCTGACCAGTTTCATGACCTCAGGTTACGATCCGGCGGCTCTGGCGGTTGCACTCTTCCTGACCCCGGGGTTCCTGCGTGTTGTGCGCGAGGGTCTCTTCTACCTGCAGGGCACCCGCCTTGAAGAAGGAACCGACAGGTATCGCACCTTGCGTGCCGTGTGTATTGGTGTGGCTGGCCTGGCCGCGTGTATTGCGCTCGGGTATTTGGGCTATTCGCTGGTTCGCCTGGAGTGGTTGCCTGCGTTGTTCTTTGCTGCCTCGGTGGCAATGAATGCGTGGTCGGTGAAGAGGTACGTCACCGTGGGCATCACCATTCCCGAGGAGGAAGAAGATGAGGTCCCCGAAACTACGCCTGTAGCTGGCTAAATAGAATGTAAGAAAGCCCCTGGGCTGAGAGTTCACTCTCTCAGTCCAGGGGCTTTCTGCATACCAGCGACAGCTAGCCTAGAGTGCCACCATCACCCGCCGGTGAATGGTCGCCTGGTCTTTACCCGAGCCTCGCACCGAGTTAACCTTCTGGCTGATTAGCCCATAGGCCATCATATTGCTCTATATTTTTGCTTATCAGAGCTTTCAAGCACATAGAGTATCTTTGGGGAAGATACGTCACCTGCCGGTGGTGCGCTTCCGGATATTAACCAACCACACGAAACGAGAACCCGCCATGCGCACCTTCCTCATCATCTTCTGGGGTGTTGATGCGTTTGGCGCGCTGGTGCGCGTTGAGTACTTTGATAGCGCCCACCCTGAGAATGCTTGGGTGAAGGTGCTGGTCACTGATGAGGGTGCCCGCGTTCGTGCAGTGTGCGTCTATG
>NZ_KV810719.1:0-99819 GCF_001812895.1 Rothia sp. HMSC069C04 | reverse complement strand
AGCCACATGTGTTTCGAGAAGCCACCAAAAACGTTGCTTTTCGAAACACATGTGGCTTCTCGGTGCAATAAAAACAGCGCCCCGCACGCAGAACACACCAGCCCAAACGCTATTGATTCGCATCACAGGCCGGCGTTCTTAGGTATCCTTGGGGTAACACCCAGACAGAAGCCCGCCCTCCACCTCGAAAGGGGCCGCATGAAAACCTTCTGGACTAACCTACCCCTCACCATCCGCGCGGCAGTCATCTTCTGCTACGCCTACGCCGCGGTGCGCATCCTCAATCTCTTCGCTGAGGCAGGCACCGCACCGCTGACCCCACGCACGCTCCTCGACGGTGCCCTCACCGTCGCGGTCGTCGTCGGCGCTCTCGCCCTGTACCTGGGTAACGCGCTGGGTGCCGCCCTCCGTGCCCGGCGAGAAGGCTACGAGCCCCGCCCGGTCGGCATCATCGTCGCCTACGCCCTCTTCGTGGCGGTGTGCACCTACCTTGCCTACCGCCTCATCTCTTACACCGTGGAGGCGGGGCTCACCTGGCTCTTCCCGCCCGCCCTCGGCCCGGTTCTGACCGCCGTGGGCATGGCTGGTCTTGGCGTGATTAACTATGTGCGCCTCCGCCGCACCCGCAAGGACTAACCGGGGAATGGCACTACAAGAAACCCTGTAATTACAAAAAATCTCCCGCACCGGGTAGAGCACACCTTCACGGCATGCCCCCCAGTGCGGGAGATTTCTATATCAACGGAACGCCGCAGCCTTCACGCTACAGCGCCGCGTGCACCTTACAGGCTCTGTGCCTGAATTGCGGTGATCGCAACGGTGTTGATGATGTCCTCAACGGTGGTACCGCGGGACAGGTCGTTCACGGGCTTACGCAGACCCTGCAGAACCGGGCCCACAGCGGCAGCACCCGAAGACTGCTGAACAGCCTTGTAGGTGTTGTTACCGGTGTTCAGGTCGGGGAAGACGAACACGGTAGCCTGACCGGCGACCTCGCTGCCGGGCAGCTTGGTCGACGCAATGGACATGTTCGATGCAGCGTCGTACTGAATCGGGCCCTCGACCGCGAAGTCGGGGTTCGATGCGCGCACGAGCTCGGTTGCCTCACGCACAACGTCCACGTCCGCACCGGCGCCGGAGGTGCCGGTCGAGTAGGACAGCATAGCAACCTTGGGGGTGACGCCGAACTGGCGTGCAGTCTCTGCGGATGCCTTCGCAATGTCGGCGAGCTGCTCTGCGTTGGGGTTCGGGTTCACTGCGCAGTCGCCGTAGACCAGAACGCGGTCTTCCATCAGCATCAGGAAGACGGAGGAGACGATCTTGGTGCCGGGGCGGGTCTTGATGAACTCGAGCGAGGGGCGGATGGTGTTCGCGGTGGTGTTCACTGCACCGGAAACCATGCCGTCGGCGATGCCCTTGTAGACGAGCATGGTGCCGAAGTACGAGGGGTCGGTCATGCGCTCGCGAGCAGCCTCAATGGTGACGCCCTTGTGTGCACGCAGCTCAGCGTAGGTTGCTGCGAAGTCCTCGGTGTACTCGTTGTTTTCGATGTCGATGATACGAATGGTGCTGGGCAGTTCGATACCTTCGGCCCGGCAGATCTCTGCGATCTTGGCGGGGTTGCCGAGCAGGATCAGGTCGCAGAAGTCGCGGCGTGCAATGATTTCGGATGCACGCAGGATACGCACGTCGTAACCCTCGGGCAGGACCACGGAGCGGCGGTTTGCGCGTGCGGTCTCGATGAGGTTGTGCAGGAAGCGCAGCGGGGTCATGGATGCGGGGCGCTCAATTTCGAGGCGTGCCAGCAGTTCGTCCTTGTTGACGTGCTCGTCCCAGCCGCCCATTGCCGCTGCGAGCTTGCGCTGGTGGCCGCTTTCGAGGGTGCCGCGGACGCGGGAGACTGCGCGTGCAGACTTGAAGGTGTCCTTGGTGGTGGACAGCACGGGGAACGGCGCGTTGTCGATGAGGGAGCCGACTGCGGTGTTCTTGCCGGGCAGCGCGTCCAGGCCGCCGGTGAGCAGCACGCCGGAGGGTGCGGGGAAGGTCGGTGCCAGTGCGGATGCGAGGGTTGCTGCGACGATGTCTGCACGGTCGCCGGGGACGATGACGAAGTCGCCGTCGACGAACTGGTTGAGGAAGTTGGAGACGTTCATTGCTGCGACCTTGATGCCGTGGATGTCGCGGCTGAGGTCTTCTGCCTTGATGCCTTCGGTGTCGAGCTTGAGGGCTTCGGCAACTTCACCGACGGTGGGTGCGTTCAGTTCGGGGATTTCGGGCAGTACGTAGACGGGCAGGTTTGCGTCGCCGCGCTTGACGGACTTTTCGATTTCGTCGCGCAGTTCGGGTTCTGCACGGCCGACGATGATTGCGAGCAGGTCTACCTTGGAGGCGAGCAGTTCGGTGCGTGCCACGTCGACTGCGGTGACTGCTTCTTCGACGGTTTCTTCCTGTGCGCCGACGATTGCGACGACGGGCAGGCCAAGGTCACGTGCAATCTGGACGTTCAGGTCGAATTCGACTGAGAGCGCGTTGGCGGGCAGGTAGACGCCGTCGACGATTACGACGTCGCTGTTTGCTGCGACCTTTTCGTAGGCGGAGACTGCGCGTGCGGAGATTTCTTCGGTGTCGCCTTCTGCGATGAGTGCGAGTGCGTCGGTCATGGAGACTGCGCCGCCGACCTGCTCTTCGGTCAGGCCGAAGTGTTCACGGATGAGGCGTGCCATGGGGTCGTCGGAGATGGTTGCGCCGTCGAATACGGGGCGGAAGAAGCCGACGCGGTCTGCGCGCTTGATGAGGGAGTCTGCTAGACCCAGGGCTACGAGGGACTTGCCCGAGTTCTGGGACATAGCGGAGAGGTAAAGACCGGTGGTCATTGTTTTACTGTCCTTCTATGCGATGTTCGGCGCTGGGTCCCGCGGTTGCGCAGGGGTGTATGTGCTCCTGTGCGCGGGTGCGTCGAGCTTATATGTCATCTTCTATCTTAAGGCGTTGTGGGGGGCGGTGCCTAACAGGGGGTGCGGTGCGCTGCGTCATGTGGGTGGGCTGTTTCCCTGTTGTGGTGTGCCGTTTAGGGGTTGAGGATGCGCGTGTATCGGACGCTGTGGCCGGGCGCCCAGGAGCCGCGTGCTTGGAAGTACACGCCTTCGTTGCGGTAGCCGAGCCGCTCGTAGAAGGAGAGCGCTCGTTCGTTTTCTGCCATGACCCATAGGTAGGAGTTTTCGTCCGGGTAGATGACGGATTCGTAGAGTGCCTGTCCGAGCCCGGTGCCGTGCGTGTGGTTGAGGGTGTACAGGTGCACGAGTTTACGGGTGCCTGCGGGCAGTTCGGGGAGGTTGTCGGTACGTTCGAGTTCCCAGGAGGAGGGCTCACACAGGGAGAGCGCCAGGCCGACGGGCTTATCCCAGTCGATGCGTGCGCCGATGGAGCAGGAGAGCCCGCCGTCGGGGGTCCAGCCGGGCACCTCATAGGCGAAGAAGCCGCGCACGGTGGGGGAGGAGAGGTGGCGGTGGAAGTCTTCGAGGTATTCGTTGCGTTCGGCGCGGTGGCGGGCGGTGAAGCTTTCTCCGAGCGCGTCGAAGTAGATTGGGTCGTAGGTTTGCTCCATGCAGTCCAGCTGCAGGTTGACGTATTTTTCGGCGTCGGTCGGTTCAATCGGTGCGAGCGCGTAGCGGCCCTGACATACAAATCCCATGGGTTCTAGTCTACTCAGCCAGCCCCTGTGGAGGCGGGCTCCCGCGGGTGCGTACGCTAGGGGCGTGCGGGCTGTCGGTTAGGCTAGTGGGTATGGCGAAAAAGAGCAGGGCACCCAAGAAGTCCCAAAAGGCGCAGAAAGCCCAGAAGCAGCAGAAGAACCGCATCGACGATACCGAGAACACCCCCGT
Organism: Rothia sp. HMSC069C04; assembly: GCF_001812895.1. Classification (NCBI taxonomy): domain Bacteria; kingdom Bacillati; phylum Actinomycetota; class Actinomycetes; order Micrococcales; family Micrococcaceae; genus Rothia; species Rothia sp. HMSC069C04. Next base: position 95,938 of record NZ_KV810719.1, on the reverse strand, counting down.
GCAGGGTGCCGCCGCTGGCGTGTACCCGATTTCTACGGGTGAGGCGGAGCTGGTCCCTGACGGCTACCATGCCGACGGCTGGCTGCTACTCATTAATGGTGTGCAGTCTTCCCACGTGATTGTGGGTGAGCCCCGCCAGCTGGATTTTGAGTACATGCGCTGGATTGCCGCGGTCGTCTCCTCGCACGTGGAGGAGCACCTGGACGCTGCGAAGCTGCGCATCACCCACCTGGGCGGCGGCGCGTGCTCGATGGCGCGCTATTTCGCTGACCTGTACCCGACCAGCCGCAACACGGTTGTTGAGCTGGATGCCAAGCTCGCCGAGTATGTGCGCGCCTGGTTCGATATCCCCAAGGCGCCGCGCGTGAAGATTCGTGTGGGTGAGGCGGGTGCCGTCACCGCGACCTTCGCGCCCGCATCCCGCGACGTGCTGATTCGTGACGTATTCGCCGGGGACACCACCCCCGAGGCGCTCACCACCGTCGAGTTCACCCGCACCGTCGCCGAGTCGCTGGCACCCGGTGGCCTGTACATCCTGAACTGCGGTGACGGGCCGGCGCTGACCGGTGCCCGCGCGGAGGCATCCGCCCTGCTTGAGGTGTTTGAGTACGTGTGCATTGTGGCGGATTCGGCAATGTTGAATGGCCGCCGCCGTGGCAACGTCATTATTGCCGGTTCGCACGCGCCCCTGCCGGAGGCTGGTTCCGTGCAGGCTGCCGCTATCGCCCGTGAGCTCATGGGTGGAGGCGTGCCCGCCCAGTACTGGGACACCGCGCGTGTACGCCAGTTCGTGAGGTAACGGTTTCAGCTGTTGCCTGGGTTTTCGGTGGCGGCCTTAAGTTTTCTGGTCATGGCTTAGGTCTTTCGGCCATGGCTTAGGTTTTTCGGTGATAGGTTAGTGACTTTGGTGGGGGCTTTTAACTACCGCCAAAGTCACTAACCTATCGCCAAATTCGGTGCCCCCTCCACAGCAGACGCTACTATAGTGGCATGCGATACACCTACCTTGGCCCCTCCGGCACCTTCACCGAATCCGCCCTGCTGAGCGTCCCCGGCGCATCCGACGCCGAACGGATCCCCGCCACCAGCGTGCCCGACGCGCTCGCACGCCTGAACGCGGGCGAGGCGGACGCCGCCATGGTGCCCATCGAAAACTCCGTGGAGGGCGGCGTGAGCGCCACCCTGGACGCTATCGCAGCCAGCGAGGGTGTACGCATCATCCGCGAGGTGCTCGTACCGATCCGCTTCGTGCTGGTCGCTGCAAAGCCCATCAGCATCGAAGACGTTAAGACCATCTCCACCCACTCGCACGCCTGGGCGCAGGTGCGCGGCTGGGCGCAGGAGAATGTGCCCACCGCCGCCTACCTGCCCGGCTCCTCCACCGCCGCGGCGGCTGTCGGCCTGCTCGAAGAGGGCTGCACCTACGATGCGGCAATCTGCTCCCCGGCGCTGCTGAACTACCACCCGGAACTGCACGTGTTGCAGGACAACATCGGCGACAACAAGAACGCCGTAACCCGCTTCGTGTTGCTCTCCCGCACCGCCGACATCCCCGAACCGACCGGCTCCGATAAGACCACCCTGACCGTGCCGCTGCCCACCAACCGCGCCGGCGCCCTGCTCGAACTGCTCGAACAGTTCTCCGTGCGCGGCGTGAACCTCTCCCGCATCGAATCGCGCCCCACCGGCGAAGGCATGGGCTCCTACTCGTTCAGCATCGACGCCGACGGCCACATCTACGAGGCACGCATGCGCGACGCCCTGCGCGGCCTGCACCGCGTCTCCCCGACGCTGAAATTCCTCGGCTCCTACCCGCGCGCCGACCACGAAAACACCGAAGTCGACAGCATCCACTCCGACGGCTCCTTCGACGCCGCACACGAATGGGTCGAGTCGCTCTTCCCGAACGGCCGCCCCGCACAGCTGCAGCGCCACTAGCAGCACCACTTACAACACCACCGGCGGCACCAAGCCGGCCGCCGCTAGACACCCCCGCACCTACCCGCGCCCCACCCGCGCAAACCCCGCCCACAACCCACCGCAAGATTAGGTAGGATAAAACAGTGATTGATATTAACCTCCTCCGCGAAAACCCCGACGTCTTCCGCGCCTCCCAGCGAGCACGCGGCAAGGACGAAACCCACGTCGACCGCATCCTCGAAGCCGACACCGCACGCCGCGCACTCATCGGCGAATACGAGACCCTGCGCGCCGAACAGAACGCCTTCGGCAAGACCGTCGCAAAGGCACCCAAGGAAGAAAAGCCCGCCCTCGTCGCACAGGCGAAGGAACTGGCAGCCCGCGTCAACGAAGCAAAGGCAGCCTCCGAAGCGAAAACCGCCGAATACGAGGAACTGATCAGCAGCATCGAAAACCTCATCATCGACGGCGTACCCGTCGGCGGCGAAGACGACTACGTAGTCGTCAAGGAAGTCGGCACCCCCCGCGACTTCACCATCGAAGGCTTCGAACCGCGCGACCACCTCGAAATCGGCGAACTCGTCGACGGCATCGACATGGCACGCGGCGCAAAGGTCTCCGGCGCACGCTTCTACTTCCTCAAGGGCCAGGTAGCACGCCTCGAACAGGCACTCATGTGGATGGCGCTCGACCTCGCAACCGAGCACGGCTTCACCATGATGACCACCCCCACCCTGGTACGCCCCGAAATCATGAACGGCACCGGCTTCAACGTCAAGCACGACGACGAAATCTACCGCCTCGAACGCGACGACCTGTACCTGGTCGGCACCTCCGAGGTGGCGCTCGCCGGCTACCACACCGACGAAATTCTTGACTTCGAGAAGGGCGCGAAGAAGTACCTGGGCTGGTCCTCCTGCTACCGCCGTGAGGCAGGCTCCGCAGGTAAGGACACCCGCGGCATCATTCGCGTGCACCAGTTCAACAAGGCTGAAATGTTCGTCTACTGCCCCGTCGAGCAGGCAGAAGAGATGCACGAGAAGCTGCTGTCCCTCGAAGAGGAAATGCTGCAGCGCTGCGGCCTCGCATACCGCGTGATTGACACCGCCGCAGGCGACCTGGGCACCTCCGCAGCCCGCAAGTTCGACTGCGAGGCGTGGGTCCCCACCCAGGGCACCTACCGCGAGCTGACCTCCACCTCGAACTGCACCACCTACCAGGCGCGCCGTCTGAACATCCGCGAGCGCACCCCGGATACCGTGGATGAGGCAGGCAACGTGCGTAAGGGCCGCACCCGCTCCGTAGCGACCCTGAACGGCACCCTGGCGACGACTCGCTGGGTGGTTGCCATCCTGGAGACTCACCAGCAGGCTGACGGCTCTGTACGTATTCCTGAGGCTCTTCGCCCCTACATGGGCGGCGCTGAGGTCATCCCGGCTATCGCTGAATAAGGGATGCCTGCTGGAGTGAGTCTCCACTCCGGCGGGGGATTTGGTGCCTCGCGCGCTCGGAATCCCCCACCTCCGTCCCACCAGCAGGCTGATGGTTCTGTTGTGATTCCTGAGGCTCTTCGCCCGTATATGGGTGGCGCCGAGGTTATCCCGGCAGTCGCTGCTGAGTAATCTCACAACCAGCTGAAAAACCCGCTCACCGCGTAAACGGTGGGCGGGTTTTTGCGTGGGCAGGTAGTCTAAGAACTATGCCTCTTTACCGTAAACTCCTTGGTGTTTCTGCGGCGGCGGCGCTGACCGCCTCCGCCACTGGTGCCCGCAAGAAGGCGCGCCGACGCGCTATCGAACTGGGTGCGCCCTTCGGCGTTCTGCCGACCCTGCCTACCGGCCCCAGTCGTCGCGTGGGCGTGGTGTACAACCCGAGCAAGCCCGGCGTTGCGGTGGCTATTGAGATTCTGGAACGTATCCTCGCGGCGAACGGCCACCCGAAGGCGCTGGTGCGCACCACCCGCGTGGACGAGCCCGGCTCAGAGGCCGCCCGCGAGCTGATTGCCGAGGGCGTTGACCTGCTGATTGCCGCAGGTGGTGACGGCACGGTGCGTGCCGTGGCGGCGGCGCTGGCGCATCACGAGGGGCCCAAGCCGCGCCTGGGTATTCTGCCGATGGGCACCGGCAACCTGCTGGCGCGCAACCTGTACATCCCGGTGAGTGACGTGGCGGCGTGCGTGAATATTGCGCTCAACGGCGCGGGTCAGGACGTTGACGCGATTGAGATGACGACTACGGGCACCACCGGCGAAGAAACCGAACACACGTTCTTTGTGATGAGTGGTGCCGGCTTCGACGCGCTCGTCATGAACGACACGAACGAGGAGATTAAGGCGAAGTTCGGCTGGGTGGCGTATGTGCAGTCCGGCATGAAGCATATGCTGGGCAGGTCGCATCCGGTGCGCATCAGCGTGGACGGTGGGGAGCCCCGCATCCTGCCCATGCGTTCGGTGCTGATTGCGAATTGTGGCCGCTTGCAGGGCGGTATTCGCCTGGCGGATATGACGGATGTGCACGACGGCAAGCTTGAGGTGATTGTGGCGTCCCCGCGTGACCTGGTGGAGTGGGGCCTGCTGATGGCGAAGGTTACGCGCCGCACGATTCTGGGTTCGCCGCGCATTGAGCTACCGGTGATTCGCCACCTGGTGGGGTCTGAGGTGGTGTTGGAGTTCCCGGATGGTGCGCAGCCGGTTGAGGTGGATGGCGACCCGGCACCGTCGGCGTACCGCATTAGCGCACGTGTGCTGCCTGCCGCCGTGGAGGTGGCGGTCCACCCCGAGGTGCTTTAGCGGGCTAAACGTATAAACGCGGTGGGGCACGACCTGATGAAAGGTCGTGCCCCACCGCGTTTTTATCGGTTGTGCCGGTTTTTAGTTTTTAGGCTTCCCAGGTAATGAACTCGTCGGGGTCAACGTTGCTAATTCCAGGAATAGTCGTGGGAGCCCAGTAGTGCCAGTCACCGTCGTGCCACTCCATGACTGCATCCCAACTACGGTATGCGCCTGAGGGAATCTGGAAGAGCAGACGCACAGTCGCGCGCTCCGGGGTGTAGGAGATATAGCGGTAGCCAGCAATACGCACTACAGTGCGGGTTTTAGTATCTTTCAGTCGGTCCTCACGAATTTTTTCAGCACCCGGACCAACGACAGTCGGCATATAGGCTTCTGGTGCCTCGTTAATCTCGATGGTTGCCCACATAGCAGCGTAGAGCGCACCCTCAGCTGAATGTTCAAAGCAGTTGCGAATCGGGGAGTTTGCCATGGGGCCGGCAGTCTTCGAGACAGGGCCAATCCAACCCTCATCGGTGGTTACCCACGTGGTGTCCTTGGGGGCGGTATCCAGTACCGCCTGGTCGTCTGAGGCGCCAGCACCGCAGGTGCCTGCCGCTACCGTTGAGGTGGCCTTCGACTGAGCCGCACCGTTCGAGCCGCCCGAAGCGGAGGTGTTGGAATTATCGCCGCCGCGCGGAATCAGCACGATGACCAGTACAACGAGGAGGGCGACGACAGCTGCTGCCAGTCCGAAAGCCCAGCGGGGGATAGTTACTCCGCCCTTGTTCTCCATAACAATCTCCAAAATACGTAGACCCCACAATTCGGGGCGCGACAAACCCACCCCCAGCAGGAGGGCAGAGATTGAATGAGTGATGAGAAACTATGCGGTACCGCAGGAAAAGCATCTGAGCCAGAACACAACATCGAGGACTGCAAGACGCAAAAACACGGCGGCACATATTTATCGGTGTCAAAAGATACCCTATCATGCCTACAGATATCCTGCAGGCGCTCGCCCTGAGCTACCATGATATGAGCTGGACTGCACGAAAAAGAACCGAATTCATACCGCTAATCCGGTACCTAACCGTGCACCCACTATGCGTCAACGCCCGACGCAGACACCAACCGCAGGCGGTCGCAACGCTACACAGCCCAGCATATGCCCCGCCTAGACGCATCACACCGATACATAGATACCGTTCATCAGAGAAAGCCCCTCTCCATGACCCGCAAAATCACCGCAACCGCCGCTGCCCTCGCACTGCTCGCTACCGGCTGCTCTGCTAGCACCGATAGCTCCGCACCGGGCGGAACCCTCATCACCAGCGGAACCTCTACCGCCACCAGCACCCCCACCCCCAGCTCTACTACTCCTGCACCCGCAACCACCACCGCAGGCCGCACCCCCACCGTCACCGAGGTGACCGCCTCCCCGAGCGCGACGGAAAGCACCACCGCGGCATCCACCACTGCGGCAGCGACCCCGACCCCGACCGTGAGCCTTGACCCTTCACCCCTGGCGGGAACCGGTGGTGGACCCCAGCAGCCCTCCAGCGTTCCTACCCTCAATAGCATCACTGACGAAGACCGTGGTCGCGCGCTTGAAACCGCGAAAGCAATTGTCACCGCCTACACCAGCGGCAAGCCGTACAAGGAATGGTCAGAAGAGCTTTACCCCATGATTGATCCCAAACTGCAAAACCAGTATGGACCTAACTCTCGTATTGATATTTTCAAGGGAACCGTCACCAATGCTGAACTGGTTGATGACCCGACCCTGAAGGTTCCTGGTGGCGACAACCCCTACTGGCTCACGGTTTGTGTGAAGGTCGAAGGAAGTATCAGCCCCGCCTACTATGTGCGGTTGCACCGTACCGCGGAGCGGCCCGACAAGTGGAAGGCGTCTCATATCCTTGAGCCGCAGGGCTTCAACAGCTTTGTGAAGGAACGAATGAAGGAACAGAACAAATAAGCGGTGGGTGCGGCTTCCCACTAGGATGCGCCCCTGCAGGGGTCTAAATCGGGGGAGCCCATCCGGCACCCTAACTACCTATTTGTGACCTGGATTATGAAAGAAATCGCGGATTTTTTCACTATTTCCTGAAAATCAGGAGGATAATGAAAAAAACCGCGATTTTTTACACCATCAAGGAGGGTACACGTGAACACCACCGGCACAAGGTACCGCACCCTCAAAAGCATCTTCCACGAACGCGGCAAAGCCGCCGCACAAACCGAACTGCAGGCACGCCGCAACGGCCACTCCACCTACCTCCTCAACGAATTCACGGTAGGGGAGCACCCCCTGTTCTACCTGGCAGACCGCACTGCGCTCGCAGCCTTTGAACGCATCATGCGCCGTGAACGGCACATCGAACAGCTGAGCTCCCAACTGCCCAGCATCGCTATGCAAAGCTACCTACTCGACCTGGCAGTACGCAGTATCGTGGCGTCCGACCGCATCGAGGGCGTGCACACCACACGCCAGCTCATCTCTGAGGCACTCACCTCCGGCGACAGCGAGGACCCCCGCGCCAAGCGCGCCGTCGAATTCGTGAACCTCCTCAAGGACCTGGGGGCAGGCCGCCCACCCTCCACAGTTGAGCAGGTGCGCAGCCTCTACGACACGCTACTCGGAGGGCACCTCGCGGAAGAAGACCGCCCAGACGGGGCTCTATTCCGCACCAAACCCGTGGTTATTCACGACAACACACGCGAAAATCACCGCGCCCCCGACAGCGAAGCAACCATCATCGCCAACGTGCAGGTTGCACTCAACCACGCCCTCAACCCGAACGTGCCGGCGCTATTCTCCGCAATCGCCACGCATTTCATGGTGGAGTACACGCACCCTTTCTACGACGGCAACGGCCGCCTGGGCAGGTACCTGCTGGTAGCCTACCTGGGGCAGACGCTCACCCGGCTGACGACCCTCACCCTGCCGAGCACGCTCAACATTCAGAAGAGCCGCTACTACAAGGCGTTTAGCGCGGCGGAAGAACCCCTCAACTACGGTGAGGTGACCGGTTTTCTGCATGTTTTTCTGGGGCTGATCGAGCAGGCTCAGGAGCACCTGGTAGACGAACTGGAGTCACGCGACCGTGCGTGGCGTGCCCTGGGCAGGCGTATCGCTGAGCTGGAGGGCAGCCGCACCTGGACGGGTGGCACCCCCGGGCTGACTTCGAAGAAGCTTGATGATGTTCTGCGGCTGCTGTACCTGCTGGGGCAGGTGCAGATTTTCCGTGCGCCAGTCGCCCCCACCTCAAGCGAGCTACAGGAGGTGTTGGGTGTTACGGCGCCGACTCTGCGCGATAGACTCAAACTGCTGCAGGGGCTTGGGCTTGTTGAGGGTGTGAAGGCTGGCCGCACGATGCGCTGGTCCCTCACCGAGGCGGGAACCGCCCTGCTAGACTTGCCCGCCGTTGATGATGACGAAGAATAGCCCACGAGCATAAGAAACAGGGGAGGGGACGCACCGGAGTGCGTCCCCTCCCCTAAAAACTGTTGTTTCCCGTAACTCCTAGTAGTGGTAGTGATAGTGATAACGAGGAGTCGAGGCAGCCACCGCGGTAGCTGTAGTCGCTGCCAGAATGCCGGTAAGCAGAACGTTCGCCTTGCGCTGTTCATACAGCTGCTGATTCATCAGGTCCTCCACAATAGCGTTATGGATTCGCTGCTCCTCAGCCTGCTGCTCCATGCTGAGGCGAACCCACAGCTCGTGCTTCTCCTTCTCGAACAGGTTCAGCGCATCCTGCAGGGTGAAGGACCGACCCTGCCGCACGTACTTGTACAGGCTGTCCGAGGCGTACGGGTACAGGTAGTCTTCCGGGTACCAGTGGGAGAAACGCTCCATGTACTCCTTATGTACCTTCGATAGTTCCGCACGTGCCGGGTCCTCATACTCGCGCCACACAGATTCGTTGTGTGCCTGGCGTTTCAGGTTCTCTCGCTCCACACTCATCATTGCCAGCGGGTAGATGCCGAAGTACTTCCACAGCCACCAGGCAACCGCGATAGCAGCGGCAGAAACCAACGCCGGGACGTGGATGGTGTGCCACGGAATGTCGCTGGAGTGAATCTGCGGGTTAGCGACAAGATACCGCAGGTACGTCACCATCATGATGAGGGCACTAATAAGGTACGTCCAGGCGAGGACCTTCACGAAAGCTACAAAGAGCTTAGTGATTTTGATGCGAGGCGGGTTAGGCACAGCGGTAACGTACGACTCCTGGGCGCTCTTCAAAGAAGCCGCCCAGGGTGCTGCGCGATCCACCAGCTGCTTGACCTGGCGGAGGTGTTCCAGCAGGTCCTGACGCTGATGCATCTGCTCCTGCGGAATCGGGGAATGAGTGGATGGTGCCGGGATGGGGGTGGGACTACTGGACGACATGGGGGTCTGCGACATTGGTGTGCCCTTTTCGTAGTGTGAATCGGTGTTTTATTCAGCCGGTGCGGCGGTTTCAGCTCTGACTAGGCGGCTTTCCAGGTGACGTACTTGCCCTTGTCATATTCGTCAGTCACCTGCGGCTGCTCGGCGGGAACCCACAGAGCCCAGTCGCCGTTGTGCCATTCCAGGGTCGTCTCAAAGTAACGGTAGGTACCTGACGGGGTCTGAAAGAGAATGCGGATGACTGCGCGTTCCGGGGTGTACGACATGTAGCGATACCCCATGATACGAACCACGGTGCGGGTCTTCGTGTCCTGCAGACGTTCCTTGGTGATTTGCTCAGCGCCGGGTCCGATGACGGTCGGCATGTACGCCTCCGGGCTGTCATTAACATGGATGACCGCCCACGCGGCTGCGTACAGGGCACCCTGCGCAGAGTGCTCAAAACAGCTGCGAATAGGGGACTCTACAACGGGGCCGGCGGTCTGCGAGACGGGTCCGGTCCACCCCGACTCGGTGGTCACCCACTGGGTGTCTTTCGGGGCGGTTTTCAGGACGGTCTTGTCTGCGGATGCTCCAGCACCGCACGTGCCGGGCTCAATCACGACGCCGGGTTTAGCTTCTAGGGTTTCGTTGGGGGAGGCGCCTCCTCGCGGCACCCACAGGAGGGTGAGCCCGAGGAGTAGCAGGCCAATGATGTAGAAGAACCCGATGAGCGCGCGGGGAATGGCTGGACCTGATGCGGTGTTATATGTTTTCACGAGTCTCCAATCGTATCTTCCCGGCGGTGGGTTATAGACTGAGCCAGCCCCTCGGCGCTGGGGGCGGTGTTTACTGGTTGAGAGTGAGTGGAGACAGTAGAGCATCCCCATGTGAGGTGCCGCCTTAGGAAGCGGAATCACCGGCTACTGGGTGCTCTCATATGAGCGTCAAAAGATACCCTAGCATGCCTACCGTCAGGGCGCTGAGCGGACGGTCATTCTCTCATGAAGAGAGCGCGAGACAAGAAAAGGCGCACCCCGTGGGGCGCGCCTTTCTGCTGGTTAATTCAGCATGTCGAAGAGACCCGCTGGCGGTTCCTTAATCGGGAACGCATCTCGCGCATAGCTGGCAGAGTCGTGGAATCTATCTTTGCAGTCGCCAGCACCTCGGCAAGGCGTGCACTCCTGCCGGTGTCCTGACCCTCAAAACGCGCCTCCACGAACTCATCACGCAAACCCGCCGCCACCGCATACGGTCATTTTGGCGGTGCCCTCCCCAGAATGACCGCGGGCAGTGCCTGTTTTCGGCACCTGGGTTAGGCTGGAATATACGAGGTGCCTCGCAACGCTTGGGAGGGGGCTTCGGCACATGGATGTCGCTGAAACACCCCGCCTTCACAATAACCCTAGTATCTTGAAAGCGGGGTACCTTCAATCCTAGACGTAAGTAGTAGTCGTGACCTACCTGAAGAGTAACGCCTGGTATCTTGGTATCTTTGCCGTTGTCGTAGTGTGCTCACCCCTTGCCCCTGCCGCGTGCCTGCCGATTTGCGCGGTCTTCATCCTGGCTTTCGGAATTGAAACGGCGGCGCACCGCGCCCGAAAGCGTAACCGCCGCGTCTAAAATCCCACAAGAAAAACGTAGAGGGATCCCGCCCACGGGGTAGTGGGCGGCTCCTGCTGACAGACAATCACCAACCCCACCTGCGAGGAGAACATACAGTGTCAGATCGTTTTGACCTGCACCTGCGCTACCCCGAACTATTCGAGCCGCTCACCGAAGAGCAGCGCCGCAACATCATGCAGCCCCTCGCCTCATCCTGGCTTGAGGGCGACAACCCCACCCGCGAAGACGTCACGCTACTCATCGACTACGAGCTCGGGCGAATCACCGCGGAAGAATACGACTGGCAGGCACTAGCGAAGGCGCTCGCTTACCAGGTGCTGACAAGCCAAAACGTGGACCAGCACGCAGAGGAGGGCGAATAAACCGTGAATCATCAGCAGAACTGGGTGGCGTACTTCTACCCCGAACCCTACCAGCACGTCATGCGGAACAAGCCGGGTATCAAGGACCCCGCGGCACTTTCGCTCTACGAGCACCGTATCATCACCCGACGAGGCTACGAGCTCACCAAGAACCCCGAGCTTATCGCCCGCACCTTCGACGCCGAGCACCTCAAGGCCATTCACCGCTATCTCTTCCAGGACGTGTACGACTGGGCGGGGGAGTACCGCACCGTGGACATGTCCAAGGGTGTGAGTGCTTTCGCGAGCGTTCAGCGCGGGCCCTTGAGTATTGACCGGTACCTCGACTACGTTTTCGCCACTAGCCGCGCGACTGACTGGGCGAGCCTGAACCATCAGGAGTTTGTGGAGGTTGCCGCCGCGATTTTTGCGCACCTGAACCAGGCGCACCCTTTCCGCGAGGGGAACGGCCGCGCGACCCGCATTTTTATGGATCATGTGGCGGCGCGTAGTAATTTCCGGTTTGATTATGCGCGTGCTGGCCGCCGCGGCTGGAACCAGAGTTCGATGTTTAGCGGCCCGGATCGCGGGTATTTTGAGGTGCATCCGGAGGAGCTGCATCAGCTGTTCGGCATCATTACTGTGCCGTGTGACGCGTAGTCAGGCCACTAATACACCTCGGGCAGATGCCCGATGAGGGCATTAAAGCGCGGATGTCCGCCACCTTATTGGTAAGGCGGTGGGTTTTCCCTGTATGCGCGGGGGTGAGCCCATTCCATCAAGCCGCCTAATCTGAGCCTCCCCGCGTTCCCCGTATGCGCGGGGATGAGCCCGACAGACACGCTTATATGTTGGATTTTGGTCACATTATTGTATATTTGTCCCGTACCCAATTTCGGTGCATGCCCGAGAAGGCAGCATCTCAGCCGACGTTGGCTGTTCATTATAGACTGCATCACACAGTGCTTACATCGAATTTGGCTCGAGTTGTGAAGTCAATGGGGGATCTTCAAGAGGCGGAGCGACTGTTCAGAGAGGCCATCGCGATGGACCCAGAGTTCGCCGAATACCACCAGGATTTCGCGTCGTTCTTGAGCGATATGGGCCGTTTTGAGGAAGCAGCGGTAGAGGCAGGACGCACGGTTGAGCTCGAACCGAGCATAGATGTCCAGGTAGCTCTCAACGACCTCCAAGCCCGTTTTCCGAACGACGAACTTATTAACGAGGCCGTACACCTGAACTCGAATACCGAATGACTGGAAATGTAATGGTGATTAATCACAAGCGACGGGGCGAAGCACAGAGCGCTCCTAGCCTGCATCTGAGAGACATGCCCATCGAGCACTTGTATGTACGCTATCAAAGGATAGCGCGGAACCTGCCGAGACGGATCCGCTGGCTTGCTTTGGTATTCGCGCCAACGAGCACGAGTTTCACCGTCTTCACCGCTGGCCTACTGAATGTTGCAGGGGCTCTGATGATTACGGCAGGTATCGGCCAGGTAACGTCAGGTGAGAGGACCCCAGGCAGTGCTATTTGGTTACTCATCTTCGCTTTCCTGGCTGAAAGCCTAGGGTACTGGGTGAAGGAACGCCAAGAGCTTATTCTCACGATCGCGGTTCGACAGCTCACATACCGCCGTTTCCGGGACATCTTTAGTAGGTCATCCCATCCGCCGGAAGCTCACGGGCATGTTCTCACATACCCAGGACAGATCAGCCAGTTTGCCTTCGTTGTTGATTTCGCCGTTTCAACCGTTCAGATTATTGCCTTTCTCGCGGCTTCGCTCGCGCTATATGGTGCAAGCGGCGCCATCGCTACGTTGCTCATCACTGGATTGGTATTCGTCAGCGTCCGTCTCATCAACTTGGTGGGCCGACTATGGGAACAGTACGTCGCTCTAGAGGGAGAGCGTAGGCAGTGGATCCAGCGTGTAGCAAACGCGTTGCCTCGAGGGCGAAGCATCCCCAGCTGGGGTACCGCCCTGGACAAGGTCGCTAGCATCCGAAACACCGAAGAGCAGCTTCTGCGCAGACGGGTCCCGTTGCAGGTCCTGAATGGATTCCTTGAACGGGGAGCACTAACTGCGGTGCTCGCTGTGGTTGCGGTTCTCGGCGCGTGGCTCTGGCCATCCGCTCATTTTGGTATTGGAATTATTTTGGCAGCCCGCTACCTGTACGCAGCGGTGCAGAACAACATCGTAAACTATCGGGTTATTCGGCTCGCTGTGCCAATGATGCGTGAGCTCGACAAGCTCGAGTCGTCTCCAAATTGCACGGTTAAACAGCAGGACTTGGTGGGGCAGCCTTCAAATTCTAGAGAGGTGCTTGCATCTACGTCTGAGCGCGCTGAAGCATTGCGCACATCCGTGACCACCCCCGATTCTGCTTTCGTACCACGCAACCCGGAAGTGTCCCATTCGGTGTTGTCAGCGTGGCGAGCTTCTGCTTCGCCACATCAGGTATCCCGGTTCACTAGCCTCGCTTTAGGTATGGGGCTCACTGAGGATGTGATCGGGCGGTTCTGGCAAGACGCAACAACCTTGTCGTCAGGAGAGAGACACCGTGCTGCTGTCGCTATCGTTTTGGCAGACAAACCGGACTGGCTAATTTTGGACGATACGTTCGCAGCGCTTGATCCTGTAACACGAGAAGTGGTTGCCGAGAGGATCTTAGAGTGCGTGCCAACGTGCACACTTCTGGCAAGCTCGGAGGAGTACGTACCGAGTGCCTTCACCTCCGGCAATGATGCGAGGGTAGACCCTCTTGAGTTGCAGGCTCATAGCCCCGGGGCAGCTAAGGAGGCAGATGCTGGTTCGACGGATGTGAGCGAGGGACAGGACCTTCCTGACCCTGAGCCGAAGCGTGCCACATTCCGACGATCGGCCCTGTTGTTGTTTGGACCGCATTTGGTGTGGATTACGTGTGGCGCCCTACTCTTGAGCGGATCCGAAGTTGCTTTTGCATTGACGATTGCTCACAGTGATGGGCTGTCTGCTCAGGTTGCTGGAGTGTCAGCTGCTTGCGCACTGGCAGCAATTGTTGGGTCCGTCATGTTCTTTGGCCCGCTCTACTGGGCTCCCATCGCTAGGCTGAGCGATTTGCACGACCGGATTATACGGAGGCTCGATCGATTCGCTAGTCCTAGAACAAGCGGTGCGGTCATGGGGCGGATGGGTGAAGACTTCTCCGACCTTCAGATGTCGGTGCCTAGCGCCCTGGGTTCGGTATTTATGGTCATTCTACAGACCTTTATGCTCATCGGAGGCGCAGTGGCTGGCGCCCCGCTGTTCATAATCGTTGTGTTGGCGGTAGCACCCCTAGCGATGCTTGCTATGCGTCAGGGTTCAAAGTGGATTCTCCCTGCCTCGACGACGGCTGCCAATCGCCGAGGTGACTTCATCGGGGTGGTTGGTGCCCAGGCTGGCTTACACGCTGTGCCCGTCAGTGCAGGGCTGCGTCGGGCTGGAGAAGAAGCCTACGCTCATTCGGAGGCTGCATACGTCAGCAGCTCGATTCAGTTGGCGAACGCCTACGCACTGCGTACGGGACTGATTCAGTCGCTTGTGTTGTCACTGAATGTTTCTGCAGCGGTATTGGCACTGATGGTCGAAGGATCGAACTCAGTGGTTGCTCCCGCGGTCGTAATATATTTTGCAGTAACTCTGTCATCTGGCATCCAATCTACGGTGGAGACGCTGCAACAGGTTGGTGTAGTCAGCTTGACTGCGGAGCGTGTTCGGATGCTTGAAGAGTACCGGGCCGACCGTTCTTATCCGCCCGTGCGGTCTGCTGACCTGGCTCTGCTTGAGAGCGTTCTTGACTCTGGGTGTTCTATGGTTGCCTTGATTGGACCAACTGGCGCGGGGAAGTCCGTCATGCTTGATGCTCTATACCGCCGGTATCCCCAAGGCGAAGTGGTAATCGTACCAGATATCGATCCGTTCGCATCTGAAGCATCGAATTCGAGCGGGCTCATGCTTGCGCGTTCCGTGTTACGTGACGGCGCTGCCCGGCTTGTGTTGCTTGATGAGACCTTGAAGAGTCTCACTCCGTCAGAGGAGCGCGCTGAGCTCGAATCGATGGCGTGCGCTATCGAGGGCAGTGACAAGCAGGTTGTGATTGTCCTTCACTCGCGCTCTAACCTTGATCGTTTCAAAGAAGTGGTGAATTTAGATGCGTGAGCTGACCCAAGTACTACGTTTTTCTCCAAGAACTATCGAGGACGAAACGCGAATCTATAGGGCCAAACCTATAGCCTGGACCGATTCGTCGGTGGCAGTTCTGAACGAGTACGGCGCCACACTGTGCACACCCGCCCCTCCTGCCCCCGATAATGCCCCGATACTGCCCGCGACAAAAACCCCCGTTAAAAACGCGGTCGGGGCCGTCTCGCACGCAGGCTCGAAAAGTGCGAGAATGGAGCAGAAAAGAAAACTACGAAAGAAGATACTTTCATGCTTATTCTCGTTGTGAACGCCGGTTCTTCCTCCCTGAAGTACCAGGTGCGTGACACCTCCCTGCCCGAGGCAGAGCAGATGCTGACCTCCGGCCTCGTCGAAAACATCGGCACCGACGTGCCCAACCACGAGGTCGCATTCGACATCATGTCCGAGAAGCTCGAGCCCGTCCTGCACGGTCGTGAGCTGCAGGCAGTCGGCCACCGCGTGGTGCAGGGTGCAGAGAAGTTCACCCACCCCGCCCTGCTCACCGAGGAAGTTGTCCAGCAGATCGACGACCTCTCCCCGCTGGCACCGCTGCACAACCCCGCACACGCTCAGGGCATGCGCGCAGCAATGCACAAGTGGCCCTCCCTGCCGCAGGTTGCAATCTTCGACACCGCGTTCCACTCCACCATGCCCGAAGAAGCATGGCGCTACGCAATCCCCTACGACCTGGCTGACAAGTACAGCATCCGCCGCTACGGCTTCCACGGCACCAGCCACGAGTACGTCTCCCACGTTGCAGCTGACATGCTCGGCATTGCACGCGACGAGTTCAACGGCATCGTTGCTCACCTCGGTAACGGCGCGTCCGTGACCGCTGTGAAGGGCGGCAAGTCCGTCGACACCTCCATGGGCTACACCCCGCTGGCTGGCCTGATCATGGGTACCCGCTCCGGCGATATCGACCCCTCGGCACTGACCACCATCCTGTCCCGTGAAGGCATCGACGGTGAACGCCTGGACACCATCCTGAACAAGGAGTCCGGTCTGCTCGCACTGGCTGGCTCCAACGACATGCGTAAGGTCGTTGAGGCTGCACAGTCCGGCGACGAGCGTGCACAGCTCGCACTGGACATGACCTCCTACCGCCTGATGAAGTACATTGGCGGCTACAACCTGGTTGTTGGCGGCGCGCAGGCACTGATCTTCACCGCAGGTATCGGTGAGAACTCCGGCGACTTCCGCAAGCTGGTCCTGGACCGCCTCGGCGCTCTCGGCATCAAGTACAACGAGGAAGAGAACGCTAAGCGTTCCCCCGAGCCGCGCGTGATTTCCACCGAGGATTCCGCTATCAAGGTGCTGGTCATCCCCACCAACGAGGAGAAGGCTATCGCTGAGGCTACCGAGGAACTCGTCAAGAGCCTCTAAGCCCCACGCACCCCGCCGTGTAGGCGGCTCAGCGTAAAGTAATCCGCCGTAGCGTCCCGTCATATGGGTGCTGCGGCGGATTTCTTATGCCCGCAAGGCGGTGCGCCCCCTGCACTGTGTGTCCCGGAGTCTCTGCACTGTGCGCCCCGGCGCTGTGTATTCCGATACTGTGTATTCCGGTGCTGGGGCGTGCTGTAGCGTCGCGAATGGGCATTCTATGAGAAAAAGCGCATTCACATTCACTAGTAAGTGCCCAAAAACGATAGAGTGGAATCAGATAACACTCGATACGAAGCGGACGAGACATGACTCAACCCCCTGAAAACCACCAGCAGCCCGGCGGGCAGTTCAACGCCCAGCCCGGCCAGCAGGCATTCCACGCCCCCGGTGAGCCCCTCCCGCAGGACCTCTCCGCCGGCTGGCTCCCCGAAGACGAGCGCCAGAAGCCGGTCAGTCCCCTGCCCCAGCCGAAGCTCTTCGCCTACCAGTCGATGCTGCCGCCGAAGGTGCTGCACGCGCTGCGTCACCCCTCCGAAATTCCGTGGCTGGTCGCCGCCTACGCGGTCACCGCGGTCGGCTACATTGTGCTGTTCATGGCGCTGGCTGACCTGTTTAGCTCGATGATGCGTTACGTCTTCAGCTCAACCGGTGAAGGCTCGGTTCGAGTACCTTCCGGTAGCACCTCCGCAAGCCTGGAAGACCTGATTTTCCAGACGGTTGGTCTGCTCATCCTGGGCCCGATTGCCATCTTCATTGTTCGTGCAATCTACTACGCGCAGCAGCGTGTTCGCGGTGTGCGCATCACCCCGACCCAGTTCCCTGAGGCGTACCAGATGCTCGCCGAAGCAGCTGAGGCGGCAGGCCTGCGCCGCGTGCCGGATGCGTACGTCATCCTCGGTAACGGCGTGATGAACGCTTTCGCGGCAGGTCACGGCTTCCGCCGCTACATCTGCCTGTACTCTGACCTGTTCGAGATCGGCGGTAAGTCCCGTGACCCGCAGGCGCTGCGCTTCATCATTGGCCACGAGGTGGGCCACATCGCCGCAGGTCACGTCGGTTATTTCCGTCTGATTTTCACCACGCTGTTCAACCAGATTCCGGTGCTGTCGAGTGCGCTGTCCCGCTCGCAGGAGTACACCGCCGACAACTTCGGCTACCGCTTCTGCCCCGAGGGTGCTGAGGGTGCTGTCAAGGTGCTTGCGGCAGGTAAGTACCTGAACAAGCAGGTCAACTTCGATGAGCTTGCCGACCGTGCCGTCACCGACCGCGGCCTTGCCGTCTGGTACGTGAACCTCCTGGCAAGCCACCCCATCCTCACCTGGCGTGCGCATGCGCTGCGTGACCGCACCCAGCCCGGCCGCCTGTTCTGGCGCCCGACTGAGAACCCGGTCAAGGACGCCGCACCGCGCGTTCCTGTCCTGATTCCGGCGGCGGAGCCGGTGCACATGTGGCCTGACCCGATTCAGTCCACCGAGTTCATGCGTGAGCACCAGGACACCTGGGCTGACCACACCCTGGAAACCGTGGACGTGTACTCCAAGCCCGAGAACGCCCCCGAGTTTGATGCGAACTCTACGCTGTTTGCTGGCTGGCTCACCGAGCAGGCTCGTGCCTTCCACGGTCAGCGTTGGGATGCGTACGCTGCCGCCGGTGGCGTGCCGGCACCGGGTGCTCCCGGTGGCCCGCAGATGCCCGCACCGGGTCAGCCCGCACCTAATCAGCCTGCCTACGGTCAGCAGCCCGGCTTCGGTCAGCCTGCCGCAGGTCAGAATGGTGCGGCCCAGAACGGTGCAGGCCAGCCCGCCCCTGAGCAGTCCTCTAATGGTCAGCCTAACGGACAGTCTTCTAATGGCCAGTCTGCTCCTGAGCAGTACGGTTACGGCCAGTACGGTAGCGGCTCCTCTGAGGGTGGCTCGTACGGTTATGGCTTCGACGGCGATAAGAAGTAGCTAGTAGCCGCCCGGGCGCTCTCTAAGCGCCTCATCTGGGCCGCACAGCTCAATAACCTTCACGAACCCGTCGGGGTGCCTAGGCGCTCCGGTGGGTTCGGTTGTTAACCGCCTCCTCACAGGCTCGCAGTAGGTTGCTACAGCCGCCCGTAACCTTCACCTCCGCCCCGCCCTGTAGCTGAGATGTACCCGGCACCCCGGCACCTTCACATAGGCGCAGGTCTAGAATGGACAGCATGCTTTCATCACTTCGCTCCATCAAACTCGACCCGCTGCTGACCATGCTCATTAGCGCGGTCATCCTCGCAATTATTGTGCCGGCGCGCGGCGACTTCGCCGAATGGTTCAGCACCGGAACGAAGTTCGCGGTCGCCCTGCTGTTCTACCTGTACGGCGCTCGCCTCTCCACCGCGGAGGCTATTCGCGGCCTGACCCACTGGCGTCTGCACCTGATGATTCTGAGCTGCACGTTCGTGCTGTTCCCCCTGGTCGGTTTGGCGCTTTCACCGCTACGTCTTGTGCTCGGTGATGGGTTGTACATGGGCATTCTGTTCTTGACCTTTGTGCCCTCGACCGTGCAGGCGTCGATTGCGTTCACCTCGATTGCCGGCGGTAACGTGGCGGCGGCGATTGTGAGCGCCTCGCTCTCTTCGATTGTGGGTGTGGTGGCGACCCCGCTGCTCGCCATGATGCTGATGAACACGGGCCATATTGAGTTCTCCGGAACGGTCTTCCTGGACATTGCCATTCAGCTGTTCCTGCCGTTTGTGCTCGGTCAGCTGACGCGCCGCTGGGTGGGGGAGTTCGCCAAGAAGCCGACCACCAAGTGGTTGGATAAGTTCTCGGTCATGATGATTGTGTATTCGGCGTTCTCTGCCTCGGTGGTGCAGGGTGTGTGGACGCGCGTGGCGTGGTGGCAGATTGTGCTGCTGGTTGTGCTCATGGCGATTATTGTGGTGTTCATGCTGTGGCTGACCGACCAGCTGGCTAAGCGCCTGGGGTTCAACCGTGCCGACCGCATTACGATTCAGTTCTGCGGTTCGAAGAAGTCGCTGGCGGCTGGCCTGCCGATGGCAATCATTATTTTTGGTGCGGGCTCGCTGGGTCTGATGATGCTGCCAATCATGATTTTCCATCAGGTTCAGTTGATGATTTGTACCTGGCTTGCGGGCCGCTATGCGCGCTTGGATGTGGTGGGTGCCGCCTCCGCGAAGGAAGTTCAGTAGGGGCTTGAACCCTATCTGCCGGGGTGCTCGGCGGGTGCTATTGGGGGCCTCTGAGCCTGTGAGATAAGCCTCTGATGAGGGGTTTTAATGGGTTCTTTGGGACTGGATGACCTGTCTATGAAGTGATATAGCGCGCATTCATCGAAAAACTCTCTGACTAGTGCATTTGTGTGCAAAATATGGTATTTGTACTGGTCAGTTGGTTTTCTGTGGGTTATGTGCACTCTATTGCATCAAAGTGACCGGCGAGACAATCAACACTATCGGGTGTTGAGCGGCGAAAAAGCCCCAATTTTGCCCTAGAATATTTTGTCGATGGGTTAGACAGATTTGCATCCTGTATGCAAGAATTTATGACTCACATGGGAATGGTTGAGATTCACTCCCTCACACCGCCCACGAGCATTGATGCAGCGGATTCACTCCCCGCCCGCATCCCACACCGGAAGAGACTCACTCCCTCAACCGGAAGGAAGCTCAAAACCATTTATTCACTCAAACACAACTGGATACACTCAGCTTAATGACGCGCTTAGATTCTATCTATGCGCTAATCGCTGTCTGTATCCGCCAAGAAAGAGGACACTCCATGGCTACCATCATGAGCGTGAACGTATGCGATTCCAAGTACAACGCTGACCCCACCGGCGTACGAGACTCCACTAGTGCTATCCAGAAGGCTATCGATGATGTTGCTGCGCAGGGCGGCGGCTCTGTGGAGATTCCCGGCGGCATGTACCGCGTCTCCTACCCCTTCATCGAAATGAAGCACCGCGTCGAGATCTTCGGCCACGGTCAGGCAACCCGAATCGTCGCTTTCACCGACAAGGGTATTCCCTCCACCAAGAACGGTAGCTACGAATGCACCGGCGTTTTCCACACCGGTAGCTACACCACCCCCATGAGCGGTGGCACCAACCAGAACAAGCCCATGCGTATGGGCGTGCGTGACCTGTTCATCCGCACCAACAAGTACAACCTGCCGCTGGACTCCAAGAGCAACCAGATTTTCCTGGAGAAGCACACCCAGCCCGTCGACAACGTTGCAGGCGTCATCTTCCACACCCGCATTGCGGACGCTAACCCCGGTGAGCCGGACGCAGTGCCCACCCTGTCCAACATCGAAATCTGGGACACCGCCATTGGCGTTGCGATCCTGGGCCTGGACGACCAGGGCATGAAGATTGACAAGCTGCGCATCCGTCAGACCCTGCGTCAGGGCCTGCTGGTCGGTAAGCCCGTCGGCCACCCGCTGCGCCCCCGTGAGGGTGACACCCCCGGTGCGGCAGATAACAAGTTCTCCATGATTGACGTTTCTGACGCAAACATGAGCTTCGGCACCTACGCGGGCATCGAGATTTACACTTCTCAGTCCAAGTTCGAGGCGTCCACCAGCTGGTTCAACAAGCGTAACCAGGGTAAGAACGCCCTGTACGAAGTGAAGACCCGCCACGTGGGTGCAGGCTGGTTCATTCAGGGCACCCGCAACATGTTCATTGGCTGCACCGCCCAGGAGAACGCCGGTCACGGCTGGCTCGTGGAGTGGGGCAACAACCAGTTCATTGGCTGCCTGGGCGAGTCCTCCAGCTTCCAGGATGCTGTTACCGGCGCTGCTCGAGGCGACGAGGCAGCGAACTGGTACATTGGCCGTAACGCACGCGGTAGCCGCTTCGTGGCTCCTCGCTCGCACAACCCTTACAGCTGGGCGAAGGCTTCCCTGTACGGCTTCTACATTGAGAACAACATTCGCGATATGCACATTACGACTGCGTCCGCGAAGGATGACCGTATTGGTGAGAACAACATGATTGGCCGCCGTGTTCACGTGACCGGTGCTATGGGCGATAACGTGCTCATCGAGGTGGATCATATTCGCCACGCGACTTTCGCGCCGAAGCAGCTGGAGAAGCGCGGCAACGGCGTGTTCATGGGCTAACCCTCGCGGGTTGAGCTACGCGGGCTGAGGCTCGTGATTACAAAATCTTAAAACGCATACGCCTGAGGGGCGGGGAGTAATCCCCGCCCCTCGGCGTTTAATGCCCCGCACGATGCGGCGGCAGAGGGCGCTGGCGAGAGCCGCGTGAGGCGGCAGAGGAGTGGGCATCACAGTGCCCGGTCATCGCCTCCACACGCCCAATGCGGTACCCTTGAGCAGAAGGCAGGTCTGCCGGTGCACAGACTCGCACACGCCAACACACCCGCAGAAATGCGCCCAACACACCGCACCACACAAACTCAACACTGCACCCACGCAGCACCGTATTCACCGCATACTGCCGTATTCACTCAATTCACTCACCACGCCGCCTTCAGCACCGAACGCGGTATCCATCGAAAGAATTGAGCCCCTCATGCCCGATACGCCCATGAGCATCAACGCCATCAACTACGGCGCAGACCCCACCGGTGCCAAAGACTCCACCGTAGCCATCCAGCGTGCCGTCGACGCTGTCGCCGCACGCGGCGGCGGATCCGTAGAACTACCCCGCGGCATCTACCGCGTCTCCTACCCCTTCATCGACATCAAGCACCGCGTCGAAATCTTCGGCTACGGCTCCTCAACCGTCGTCATCGCGCACTCCGACCGCGCCATCCCCACCACCGCCAACGGCCACACCGAATACACCGGCGTGTTCCACGTCGGCAGCTACACCACCCCCGTCTACGGCAACTACAACGCCAACAAGCCCATGCGTATGGGCGTACGCAACCTGCACATCCGCACCAACGCCGCAAATACCCCCATCAGTAGCTACCCGCTCGATGCGCACACTGCCCCGCTGAATAACGTCGCCGGCGTCATCTTCCACACCCACCTGACCGGCGACCTGCTCAACGAACCGGACATCGTGCCCGTTATCGCCGGTGTGGAAGTCTGGGACACCGCCATCGGCGTTGCCGTGCTCGGTCTGGATGACCAGGGCATGAAAATTGACGACGTGACCATCCGCCGCACCCTCAACCAGGGCCTGCTGCTCGGCAAGCCCGCCGGTCACCCCCGCCGCCCCAACGAAGGCCAGAACTCCGGCGCGGCAGACAATAAGCTGCGCGGTATCGACGTTGCCGAGGCGAATCTCAGCGGCGGCTCCTACGCCGGTATCGAGGTGTACGCGGCGCAGGCTAAGTTCGAGAACTGCTCCAGCAACAGCAACCACCGCACCAGCAACAAGTACGCCCTCTACGAGCCCGCCACCCGCCACGCCGGCGCAGGCTGGATCGTGCAGGGTGAACGCAACATGTTCATCGGCTGCACCGCCCGCTCCAACGCGGGTCACGGCTGGATCGTTGAGTGGGCGCACAACGTCTTCATCGGATGCGAAGCGGAAGGCTCCAGCTGGGCTGGCACCGTCAGCGGTGCCGCCGGTGCCGACGAGGCCGCCAACTGGTACATCAGCCGTAACGCGCGCGGTACCCGCATGGTCGCGCCCGTCTCCTACAACCCGCCGGAGAAGCCTGCCTCCCTGTACGGCTTCTACATTGAAAACAAGATTTACGACCTGCGCATCACTGAAGGTACCGCCAAGGACGACCGCATCGGTGAGGGTAATATGCTCGGCCGCCGCGTGTACATCACCGGCGAGATTGGCGCGAACGTGGTCATTGAGGTTGAGGAACTGCGCCACTCCACCTCGCCCGCCGGTCAGCTCACCAAGGAAGCTTATAACGTGATGCGCGGCTAGTAGAGGCTGACGGTCGCTACTAGACACGCCCGAACCGGTTCGGGACTTTCCTGTGAATCGTGAGGGAGGCGCGTGTGCCCTAGTGGGCGCGTTATACCGCTATATATCAGCTAAAAATCAAAGCAGCTGTGAATGGAATACATACCATTCGCAGCTGCTTTGTCGTTTAGAACAATGTTTAATTTTTAGTTGATAAAAGTCTCAATTAAATATTGAATAAAATATTAATATGTACTTTAAACTTTCTATGGCGGTGTAAAACAGTCCATTCACTGTGCACCGCCATAGCCGTGCGACAGTATGTGGAACACGCACATCATTGGTGCACACCAAAACCGCGTATCGCCGCACGTCAGCCCCTATTCATTGCCGCTTCTCACTATTCCTCAACGCACTCCTTTCCCCTTTTCTTATTCGCTCCATTGGCGACCCCGCGGTCGACCCAAAAATCGGTTCCTTCCGGCCGGTTCCCAACCACAATTACATAAGGACAGCCCATGCTTCCGGTTATCTCCCGAGCACTCACACCCACCACTCGCGCACGCCGCACCTTCGCTCTCGCCCTCGCCCTCGCCCTCGGTGCCGTACCCGTCACCTCCGCGGTGAGCGCACAGCCTGCCGCCCACGCTGCAGAACCCGCAGTGAACCTGCAGCTCGTCATCAAGACAGAGCAGCCCAAGGACGATCCCAGCTACGTAGAATGCGTCGCCAACTTCCTTGGCACCATGAGTGCCACCCCCGGCGTGTGGGCGGTCTGCCACGGCTACCTCGACAGCGAAGAATACACCGTCACTCGCCGCCACAGCACCGCAACCGTCACCCGCGGCCAGCTGGTGCGCATGCTCTACCGCATGGCGGGATCGCCGACCGTCAAGAACCTGCCCAAGACCTCCCCCTACAAGGATGTGGCAACCACCGACCCGGACTACCCCGCCTACATCTGGGCGGCGGACGCGGGCATCACCTCCGGCTGGGATGACGGGCTCTTCCACCCGGACGACTACGCCACCCGCCACACCCTCGCCGCGTTCCTCTATCGCGCCGCAGGTAGCCCCGACGGTGCCGCGCGCCTGCGCCAGATCCGCCGTCCGCTACGTGCCGAAGTCAAGAAGACTGAGCAGTTCAAGACCGAAAACCGCTGGGCAGCCCGCACGCTCGGCGCCTACCCCGAAGTGGACCGCGACGGTGACGGCGCGGCAGACGTGGTGGACCCCGCCAGCCCCCTGTACTTCTCCGACGCCCTGTACATGCTCAAGGCGTACGGCGATAAGGGCCTGAAGGTTGTGGGCACTCCCGCCGTTGACTAGGAGTAATACCGACCAGATTCAGTGCTAACTAGATTCAGCGCTGACTAGCGCATATATTCACCGCCCGCCGGTGCGACCCAATGGGTTACGCAGGCGGGCGGTGTGCTGTTCTGGTTGATTGCGAGCGCCCATGCCGCCGCGCAATCGCCTCCGCGCAATGAGAGGCGCCTGCTCTGCACCCGCTAAGCTAGAAGGCATGAAGATTGCCACCTGGAACATCAACTCAATCCGCGCCCGTGAGAACCGCGTCGAAGACTGGCTCGACGAACACGACGTTGACGTGCTCGCCCTGCAAGAAACCAAAACCAAGGACGAAACCTTCCCCTTCGACCTCTTCGAATTCATGGGTTACGAGGTTGCGCACTTCGGCCTGAATCAGTGGAATGGCGTGGCAATCGCCTCCCGAGTTGGCCTCGAAGATGTGCAGCGCGGCTTCGATAATCAGCCGCACTTCGGTAAGCCCGGCGAACCCGAGGTGCTGGAGGCGCGCGCGATCGGTGCGACCTGCGGCGGCGTGCGCGTCTGGAGCCTCTACGTGCCCAACGGCCGCGGCCTGACCGACCCGCATATGGACTACAAGCTCCGCTGGATGGAGGCGCTGCGTCAGAACGTGCACAACGAACTGGCTGCTAACCCGCAGTCGCAGCTCGCCCTGGTCGGTGACTGGAACGTCGCCCCCGAAGACGCCGACGTGTGGGATATTGACTACTTCCTGCGCAACGAAATGACTCACGTTTCCGCACCCGAACGCCGCGCCTTCGCCGCCCTACTCGAAGAGGGCATGGTGGATGTAGTACGCCCGCACACTCCGGGCGAGTACACCTACTGGGACTACCAGGCGGGCCGCTTCACCAAGGATGAGGGCATGCGCATTGACTTTCAGCTGTTCTCGCCTGCGCTTGCCGCACGCGTGGAACGTGCCTGGATCGATAAGGTGGAGCGCGCCGGTGAAGGCGCAAGCGACCACACGCCGGTCGTGGTTGAGATTGCCGACTAAACGGAGCGTATAGCTTGCCGTAGAACCGCGTGCAGTAAGGAAGCGGGGGAGGGGTCCCTCGCCTCCTTGCTGTATCTGCTGGTGCTTCTGCCCTGTGTTTCTGCGTGCCTGCCCCTGGGTTTCTGCCAATATTTCAAGGTTTTCTGTGTGGCTTAGTTGAAAAGTTCGGCTAGCCGAACTATTGTTAAATTCCGCCCGGGACGACAGGCAAAAGCGCATTATGATGCCTGCGCAGACACAACCGTGTCCCTAGCGTCCCGGCGCGGCAAATTCCACACATCAACCACATACTCAAACCCGTGACTTCCAATGAAGGATGCCTCATGAACGCTCTCACCCCCGCAGGCAGCAACGCACGCCGCCTCATCCAGGCGCTCTGCGCCGCCCTCGCACTCACCCTGCTACTCGTACTCACCGGCTGCGGTAGCACCGCCAGCACCACCGAAGGCGCTAAGAGCAGCAGCGGCAAGAAGACCGTGCTCACCACCTTCACCGTGCTCGCAGACATCGCCCGCAACGTGGCAGGCGACGACCTGAATGTCGAATCCCTCACCAAGCCCGGCGCCGAGATTCACGAGTACGAGCCCACCCCCTCCGACCTGAAGAAGGCGCACGCCGCCGACCTGGTGCTCGACAACGGCCTGAACCTCGAATCCTGGTTCGCGAAGTTCGTTGAAGAATCCCATGCTAAGCACGTGACCGTCTCCGAGGGGGTCACGCCCATCTCCATTACCGAGGATGCCTACGAGGGCAAGCCCAACCCCCACGCCTGGATGAGCCCCAGCAACGTACAGAAGTACGTGGACGTGATGATTCGCGAATTTAGCGCCCTCGACCCGAGCCACGCCGCCGACTACAAGTCCCGCGGTGAAGCCTACAAGAAGCAGCTGCAGGGCGTGCGTGACGAGCTCGTCAAGGAAATCTCTACCCTGCCCGAGAACCAGCGCGCACTGGTCACCTGCGAAGGCGCCTTCTCCTACCTGGCGGCAGACGCGGGCCTGAAGGAAAAGTACATTTGGGCGGTCAACTCCGAACAGCAGGCGACCCCCTCGCAGATTTCCTCCGCGATCGATTACGTGCGCGAGAACCAGGTTCCCGCCGTGTTCTGCGAATCCACCGTCTCTGATAACCCGATGCGCCAGGTCGCAGACGCCACCGGCGCACGATTCGGCGGCGTGCTCTACGTGGACTCGCTCTCCGAGGCGAACGGCCCCGTGCCCACCTACCTGGACATGATCCGCTACGACGCACGTACCATCGTTGCGGGCCTCAAGGGCAACTCCTAAACCCGGCATAAACCCCGAATAAACCCGGCATAAACCCGGGCCAACCCCGGCATCGAAAACCCTGGGTAAACCCCAAACCCCCGATAGGATAGGAGGGGCGTCGCCTTCTTGGCTCCGCTCCTCCCACGCCGTTAACACTCGCTCACACAGCACCCACTCAGCAACACGCAAGCAAGTACACCCGCCCCACGCATACGGTGACCACCAGAAAGAACACAAGGAATGAGCACTCTTCTCAGCTGCGAAAATGTGCACGTGAACTACGGGCCAGTCCGCGCCCTCACTGGCGCATCCTTCACCCTGGACACCGGGCGTATCTGCGGCCTGATCGGCATGAACGGCTCCGGCAAATCCACCCTTTTCAAAGCCATCATGGGGGTCGTACCCATGCACGCCGGCAGCATCACCCTCGACGGGCAGCCCGTCGGCGGTAACCGTGGCAGCCGCGGCAAGAACGCGCACCATCACCGCGCCGGGCTCGTCAGCTACGTGCCGCAGAGCGAAGAAATCGACTGGACCTTCCCCATCTCCGTGCGCGAGGTGGTCAGCATGGGACGCTACCGCAACCTCGGCATCACCCGCCGCCTGCGTGCCGCAGACCGTGCCGCCGTGGATGAGGCGCTCGCCCGCGTGGAACTGACCGACCTTGCCGACCGTCAGATTGGGGCGCTTTCGGGCGGTCAGCGTAAGCGCGCCTTCGTGGCACGCGCTATCGCTCAGGGCGCCCAGCTGCTGCTGCTGGATGAGCCTTTCGCCGGCGTGGACAAGCGTAGCGAAGCGATGCTCATTCAGGTCATCGAACAGCTGCGTGACGAGGGCGCGACCGTGCTGGTTTCCACGCACGACTTGGCGAGCCTGCGCCAGTTCGCCGACGAGGCGCTACTGCTACGCGGCGATATTCTGATGCACGACACCCCCGAGAAGGTGCTCGCCCCCGAGAACCTGGTGCGTGCCTTCGGCATGGAAGTGGACGCCGGCGCGTCGGTCGCTACCGGCGCTGCTACCTCCGGCACTACTACGATCAGCTCTGTGGAAGGGAAGAACTAAATGGACATCCTCAACTTTCTGGTGGAGCCGCTGACCCTGCCCTTCATGCTCCGCGCATTCGTGGTCACCGTGCTTGCCGCCGCCGTCTGCGCTCTGCTCTCCTGCTGGCTCGTGCTGCTCGGCTGGTCACTTATGGGGGATGCCATTTCGCACGCGGTGCTACCCGGTGTGGTGCTCGCCTATATTTTTGGTGCGCCCTTCGCAGTGGGTGCGGTGGTTGCCGCCCTCGTGGCGGTAACTCTTATCGGCGGGGTGCGGCGCAGCGGCCGCGTGCGCGAGGACGCCGCGATCGGCATCGTGTTCACGACCATGTTTGCGTTCGGTCTGGTGCTGATTTCGGTTACGCCGTCGAATACCGACCTGAACCATATTCTCTTCGGTAACGTGCTGGGCGTGTCCTGGTCGGACGTCTGGCAGGTCGCCATCCTCGCGGTGATTGTTGCCGCCGTGCTGCTGGTCAAGCGCCGCGACTTCGTGCTGTACGCCTTCGACCCGGGCTTTGCGCAGGCGGTGGGGTTGCGTCCGCGTCTGCTCGGCGCGCTGCTGCTCATTATGCTGGCGCTAACCTCCGTGGTGGCACTGCAGATCGTGGGTGTGGTGCTGGTCGTGGCGATGCTCGTCATCCCCGGCTCCACCGCGCGCCTCATCACGGACCGGTTCGTGCCGATGCTCGCGGTGAGCGTGGGAGTCTCCCTGGTGGGCACGCTGACCGGCTTGTACGCCAGCTACTACGCGGACGTATCCCCCGGTGGTGCCGTGGTCGTCACGCAGGGCATACTGTTCGCCCTGGCGTACGTATTCGCCCCGCGCTACGGTCTGCTGGGCAGGATGCGCGCCCGCCGACTCAGCACTGCCGCAACGAAAACTGAGCCCTCAGCTTCCTAAAACTAACTCAATACAGCGCTAGGCGGAGGCCCTTCATGGGACCTCCGCCTAGCGCTATTTTCTGAAATTCTAGGGTGCCGCTACCGCCCTGTATCTAGCGCACCGTGCGGGACACGAACAGGGAGGCGGTCGCCTCCGCACCCAACGGAATAATGGTACCGCCGGGCTTCACCGCACCGGCCGCGTCCGTCTCGTGCAGGTTGCCGGAACCGGCACCGACCACGCTCACGTTCACCGCCTCCGAGAAGGGCGCACCCTCCTCAATGTGCAGGCGCACGCCGGGCACAAAACCGTGGCCCTGCAGGTAGCGCAGCAGGCGCGGGTCGTCATCGTTGATGCGTTCGAGCACGACTGTTTCGCCGGGTTCGCACTGGCTCAGCGGCACGGTCTGCGGAAAACTAATATGCCCCGAAGAGTCCGGGATCGGGTCGCCGTGCGGGTCGCGGGTCGGGTGCCCCAGCAGGGTGTCGATGCGGTCCACCATGAAGTCGGATACCGCGTGCTCCAGAACCTCCGCCTCGTCGTGCACACGGTCCCAGGTGTAGCCGAGGGTCTCCACGAGGAACGTCTCAATGAGGCGGTGGCGGCGAATCATCGCCAGCGCGTAGGAGCGGCCGGTTTCAGTGAGCTCAATAGCGCCGTAGGGCTGATGCTCAATCAGGTCGGCGGCGGCGAGGCGCTTGAGGCCGTCAGATACCGAAGAAATGCGCAGACCCATGCGTTCTGCCAGGGCGGATGCGGTGGCAGGGGTTTTGGTCCATTCTTCGAGGCTCCAGATTTCCTTGAGATAGTTCTGGGTGCTGACGGAAAGTTCTGAGAGAGGCATAAAGATAAGTCTACCTTTTCTCTGGTTTTGCCCGTCGAGCTGCAGGGTATTCAGCGCGGGTTTAAAAAGCGTCCCGCCCGGATAGTTCACCCCTGGCAGGGGGCGACCATCACGGGCGGGATCAGGTGTTCGGTTCCGCGCTGGCAGGCACTAAAGGCTGGCAGGTACCAGGTACGAAGGCTGACAGGCGCGAAAGAATGAGGGGGGCGCGGCGGCGGTTAGGTGGCGCGGCGGCGCGAACGGTCAATACGGGTCAGCAGCTCGATGAGCGCACCGCGTGCCGCCTGCTCCTCATGCCAGAGGGAGCGGACGAGGGTGCGGCTGACCGCCTGGGTGGTGATGCCGAGTGCGGTTGCGGCGGCCTTCTGCTGGCCGCGTACGCCGGGTACGAGCAGGTTTACTACGCGCCATTCGGCGTCGGTGCGGTCGGCGCATACGCGGTAGAGCAGGCGTGCGGAGCCTGCGGCGAGGTCGGCGAGATGGCGGTTGTCGGCGCTGACGCTGATGCAGCGTACGGGTGCGCCTCCCTGTGCTTCTTCGACGGCGAGGCGTGAGAATTCGAGGGCGTCGCCGGTGCAGTCGGTGGTGCTGACGGCGCCGAGTGCGCCTGCGAATCGGGGGATGTTGAGCTCGCCGATTCCGATGCCGACCCAGAAGCCGTTATCGCGCGCGGCAATGAGCGCCGCGTGGAGTGCGTCGCTGGCGCGGTCGAAGGCGCCCTGAATTTCGTCAGGGTATGTCTGGGCGAAGGCAACACGCGGGTTGAGCTTTGCGAGTTCGTCCGACAGTGCAGTGAGTGAGTGCTGTGCGGAACGTTGAATAAAGGTTAGAACGAACACCTTCCTATTATGCCGTAAAACCTTCAACAAGCGGCGTAAGGTTCGCCGTAATACCGGCAACATTTAAACCCCTAAAAATGCGCATTGATAAGGGGAATTATCGTGAGCATGCACTGTGTGCAGAAATCCTCGAAAGGACGTAGAACACCCCCGAAAGGAAAATAATTTTCATGCAAGTGCACGTTGAATTATTCGCTTTCGGGGGCGTTGAGTGGAGTTGATAGACGGGGCTACCGCGGAACTACTGTGCGTTCGTTACCTGCGAGATATGCGGCAGCTGACGCAGCGGCTTCTGGAATACCATCACCACCAGCGACAGGAAAATGAACACCGCGTAGAACAGCGCCGTGTACGTAATACCCCAATCAACAATGAGGAAGCCTGCCAGCAGAACAGCCAGCGGGGTCAGCGCCATATTCGGGATGCCCTGCACCGAGTGCACGCGACCGATCATGTGCTCCGGGGTGGATGCGTTAATGTACGCAATGATGCTCGAATTGAAGGAAGGGAGCACAATACCCGCCAGCACAATCAGCAGGCACACCGCCCACAGCATCGAATGAACCACCGGCAGCAACAGGTAGCACGCCGACATGATGGCCAGGGAGGTGATACCGAGCGGGCCGAGCGCAAACTTCTCGGTCAGCGGACCGACCAGGAACGAACCGAGCAGCACGCCCACGCCGAAGGCGCTCGCAAAGATACCGATGAAGAGCGGGTGTGCGCCCTCCAGGGTGTAGTAGTAGATGAAGGTGAGCGGAATACCGACCGTTCCAAAGTTCGCAAGCGTTGAAACGAACGCAATTGACACCAGCACCTTGTTCTTCAGGATGTACTCGAAACCGGCTTTTGAGTCCTGCCAGAAGCTGGTTTTCTCGCCTTCCTCCTCTTCTGCGGGCTGCCGACTAGCGCCGTAGCTCTTGGGCGCGACGATGAATGCCAGCAGGTTGACGACCGCGTGAACTGCGGTCATGAGCACGGTCGAGAAGCCGATAATGATACCGGCGACCGGGCCGCCCAGCAGGTTAGCGGTGGACTCGCGCGTCTCACCCATACCGGAGGCGTACCCCAGGTGTTCCTTGGGGACTACACGGGTGATGATGGACTGTTCACTCGGGTAGTCAAAGGTGGAAATGATAGCGGCGAGAGAAATCGTGATCACCAAAACGTAAATATTGGTGACGTTGAAAACGAGGTAGAGAAGAATCGCTATCCAGGACAGTGACTGGCCGATACAGGACAGTGCCAGGCACTTTGAGGGGCCGATTCTGTCGACCCACGTTCCAGATATTGCTCCGGCGCAGGTGGCGAGAACACCCGCGACGAAGAGGGTGATACTCGCAGCTTCGGGGGAGCCGGTCAGCGCCAAAATAATGATGGGCGTGGTGATATAGCTCATCGAGTCTGAGAGCTGGTTGGCTCCAATGGCAAAGAGAGTATTTCGAAAATCTCTATTCTTGAGTAGCTCGGTGTTGACACTCATGGGGGACCTCCACGATGGGGTTGGGTGTCGCGCGGCGTGCAGTCCGTCGTGCGTAGTTCATTGTGCGCAATTCGTAGCGCGCAATCGTATGAGTGAATACCCCGACAGCCGGCTGTGCCTGCCTGTATTCGCTTGTTTTCGCCTGTGCCCGCCGGTCATGACGGGCCCGCCGGTCATCACGGGGTGGTTGAGGATGCACTGGGCGGCTCATCGGGAGCCACCCCCGCACAAGAAGTGTGTCGCGCGATACTTTAGATTCTATAAGAGATGTTAATCATATACATGAACGCTGGTTGAAAAACTTTCCTCATTTTGAGTATTGACATTAGGGTTAGTTTGACTATAATTCATTCTTGGTGCTTCCGCCCGGCTGAGCCCTGACTAAACCCGGCTGACCCGATTCCGGGCACACCAAAGACGCCCGCAACCAGGCTCCGCCAATCCACACCGCCAGACCCTGTTACAGTCAGCCCCGCAACGCAGCGGGTGGGGGAGTGTAGAAGAGCGCAGAATAAGGGCCGCACTAGGGGTGCTACTCCACCAGGCCCGCGAAGCCCGACAGAGCCAGCACCTCCTCAACATCCTGCGGCACCGAACGCGCCACCCACGGCGAATGCACCAACACCGCCTGCCACTGACCGCGCGACACCGCCACATTCAAACGATTCGGCGACAGCACAAACCCGGCACCGCGCCCAGAATCAACCCGCGACGATGCCAACGACACCAACACCACCGCAGCCTCCTGACCCTGGAACTTATCCACCGTACCCACACGCACGCCAGCACCTGAAGAATCCGCCAAACCAGCAGCAATCAGCGCCTCACGCACACAATCAACCTGCGCGTTATACGCCGCCACCACAATGCAATCCTCCGCCGCCAACGGGCGCGGCTCAGCACCAGCCGCCGGAACCCACTCACTGCCCAACAACTCGCGCACGCAATCCACCACCGCCTGCGCCTCCTGCACAGAACGCACCGAACAGCCCACATGCTCCACCGGATACGACACCAGACCCGGCTCAACGCCCTGCAGGGCACGACCGGCGGTCGCCGCCGCGCTCGCCAACGCGCCATCATACGACAGCCACGAAACCCGCTCGCACAACGCCGAATCCATGCGCCACGACTCACCCAAGAAATAGCCAAAACGAGGATCCAGCGCCGCCGCACCATCAGACAACCAGCCCAGTGCCGAAACATCCACCGGGTACGGATGCACACCCGTCGACACCTGCGGCAACTGCTGCGGATCGCCCAGCAGCAGCACCGAACGCGCCGCACGAGCCGCCGCCACCGTATTCGTCAACGAGAACTGGCCAGCCTCATCAACCACCAGCACATCCAGCGACCCGGCGGGCACGCGACGCTCACTCACGTAATCCCACACCGTGCCGCCAAACAGCAGACCGCCCTCACCGGAAATCAGCTCCACCAGCTCAGCATCAGACACCTCGGACCACGGGGCGTCCGGGGTCACCGACTTGCCGCGCAGACGCACCGCACGCGAAACATCAAAACCATCACGGGCACAGCACGCCAATATGAGATTCTCAATCACCGCATGCGACTGAGCCACCACGCCCACCTTTGCGCCCTCAGCCACCAGACGCGCAATCACGTGCGAGGCGAGGAAGGTCTTACCCGCACCCGGAGGGCCCTGAACCGCCACATAGGAATGATCGAGAGCGCGAACCGCCGCGTGCACGGCATCCACCGTGGGCAGGTTAGAGCCGGAAAAATCAACCTCACGGGGTAGATTTTCTGCATTTTTGGCGTTAGATGCGCTCCTCTTGAGGCGCGGTGCGCGGCGGAACAGCAAATCCGCGGAGGCACTCTCCACCCCCGTCAGCGAAGCCGCCGCATCGAGTACGCTCGGCAGGGCGCGGGGCGGGTCAGGAGTCTCGGAGGACTCGCTGAAAGCTTCGGAACCCTCGCCGGGCACGGGGCCATTAAGCACGGGGTCGCTCGGCATGAGGGTGCCGTTGAACAGCAGCCCGTGCACATCGGCCTGCAGAGCCGCCTCAATCGTCGCCGTAGACACCGGATCGCCAGGACCAATACCCGAAGGCAGGGCACCGTGCGGTTCATCCTTCACGCGGATGCGCTCCTGCAGAAGCACCTCCAAGAACTCGCCAGCCGATTCGCCGGTCGACTTGCCGGACTCTGCGGCAGCCTCTTCGGGATCTGCAGAATCTGCGGAATCCACGGAACCGGCACCGAAACCGCCCTGCGTCACAGCCAGCACACGCAAGCCAAAGAAACCCGTCGCCGTCAACTCGGCAGGCACACGCTCACCCGGATTCGACGCACGGAAATAATTCACCTGCGACTCCATACGGTCCAGCGCAATCTGCGGGCTCAACCCCGCCTCATACGCACAAAAAACCGCACGGTCAGAGGGCGCAATCACCAGGCTCGGGTCAGCCTCAATTCGCGCACGCAACAGGCGCACCTGCGCGCCGCGCACACGATACCAGCCGGGGGCATCTTCGACCTCGGCGGGCTCCTTCATGGCGGCGGCAAGCGCCTCCAGGTCTGCGGGGGTATTCAGAAGAGCATGCGCATGCTCCACCGAAAGCACCTGCACCCGATCAAGGTACGCATAATCGCGGCTCGCCACCCACGCCGTCGGGCCGTCCTCCAGACGGCGAATGTGCTCACGCCAGAACGGGGCACGCTCGCGGCGGTGATAATTCGTCATGGACAGCAGCATCGCCGCCTCAAGCTCACCGGTACCCCAGCCGTGCTCCGCCGCGTGCTCCTCCAGGGATGCGAGCTGGGCATCTAGCAGGCACTGCAGGCGGTACTGTTCGCTGTCGTTCTCCACCGCGGCGGGCACCCTGTACATGACCGGATGCTCTTCGATTTCGGGGTCTTCGGCGGCGTCTGCAGCGTCTTCGGTGACGAGTTCCGGGGCTTCGGTTGCGAGGGCAAGAGATGCCGCTGTGTTCAGGTGTGCGTTCAGGCATGCCGGGCACTCGCCGCAGGTCAGAAAATGCGGGATGCGCTCGGCAAGTTCCGCCGGTTCCGTGCCCTCGTTCAGCGCCTGGGTGAGCAGGAGGAGTCGCTGCTCCTGCAGGCGAATCAGCGGCAGAATACGCACCGAATCAACCCGGTGAGGTTGAGGAACGAGGGAGTGGTGCTCCGGGGTCGCCGATTCGGACTCTGCACCGTACTCCTCAGCGCCGTATCCCTCAGTGCCGTGCTCCAGGTCGAGGCGCACCGCGTTCTCGGCGCTCTTGGCGACCCCGGCGGCCAGCAGGTGCGCCGCCAGGGCACCGCGCAGCAACGCCCGATGCGCCGCCTCACCCAGGTGCGGGGTGCAGACGATTCGGGCGGTATTGCTCTCGGAGGTGCTGTTCTCAGGCGAGTACTCCAGACGGTCGAGCTCCACCGTGTAGGTCAGCCCCGCCGCGGAGGTTGCCGCCAGGGGCACCGGGCGCGCCTTACCGCCCGCATGCTCACCGGTGACCACCCCACTGCCGACCATTCCGCCCTCGGTCAGTACTCGCAGGCACTCGCGGTATGCCTCACGGGCGCGCTCGGACTTCTCGGGGGCCGGGTGGGCAGACTGCTTCTGCGCACGTTCCTGAAGCTCGGTGTAGAGCCGCAGCTCGCAGGCGGAGGTTGCGGTCAGATCAGCGAGGGTGAAGGTAAGGTCCATGGTGACTTTTCTGCTGGAGGAGAGAGAAACAAGACGGGTGCGAAGCCCCGCCGCAGGGGGTGGGGACGAGCCCCACTTGAGAGAAGCAGGAGCACTCCGTGCCACCCCTCACCCAGAGAGGTTGATTTTCAGGTTTCACGTGAAACACTACAGAAAATCAACCTGCACGGGATGATTTAGGGGCTTTCGGGGTTATCCGGGCACACACGCTAGGAGGCTGCACCCGCCGCAGCCGCGGTAGAAACTGCCGCCGAAGCCGCTTCCGAAGCGGGTGCCGAAGCCGCCTCCGAAGCACTCGGCGCGGTCGAACGGTTCGCAATCGCCGCCGCGGCAGCGTCCACGCGTTCCTTCGCGGCGGGCAGTGCATCCGCACCGCCCAAATCGTTCAGAATAATCGCGAAAATCAGGCGGGTGCCGTCGGGTCGGGTCGCCACACCGCACAGCGAAGACACCGTGTACAGGGTGCCGGTCTTCGCCTGCACAAAAGTGCGTGCGTGCACGGCGTTCGCCGCACCAAAACGACCGGACAGAGTGCCGCTCACGCCCGCGACCGGGAACGTGCTCATCAGCTGCTCCGCATGCTCATCAGCATTCAGCAGAGCCACAACCTGCACGAGGGTTCGGGCGGTCACGCGGTCCGTCAACGACATGCCGCACACGTCTGCCTGCACCAGGTTTTCAATGTTCACGCCGGCATCCACGAGCGCCTGGCGCACGGTCTGCTGTGCCGCCTCGCCGCTGCCTTCCTTACCGGCGGCAACGGCGGCGCAACGGCCGAGCACCTCGGCGAGGACGTTGTCGGATTCGAGCATCATGTGCTGCGCCTGCTCCAGCAGGGTTGCCGATTCGACCGCGGCGATTTCAACCGCTTCCGCGGGGGCGGTGCGGCGCTCCGCGAGGGTGAAGCTCATGCCGGATTCCTTGCCGGCGGTGTTGAGCGCATCCACGAACGCCTGCTGGGCGGCAACCGCCGCATCATCCGGGCGTACCGGGTTGCTTGCGGTGGACTTGCCCGGCACCGTGTGCGATTCGAGCGCAATCGGGTGAATGGGCGTGATCTGGCCGGATGCCACGTCGGCGTCATCCCAGCCGGGGTTCACGCCGGGGCCACTGAAGAAGGTGCCGTCAAAGTAGACGGGCAGTGCCGCGGTCGGCTTCTCACCCTGAAGGAGCGCCTTCACGGTCAGCTCAGCGAGGGTGCCCAGGCCTGCGTGTCCCACAATCTGCTTCGGGTTGGAGGCGCCCGCACTGAGCAGGGTGTCGCCGCCTGCCATGAGGTACACTCCGGCAGCGTCGCGGGTGACGCGGGTGCGCAGGCGCGCCTGCAGGTTCGCGTAGTGGTTGAGCGCGAACAGGGTCAGCACCTTAAAAGTGGAGGCGGGCACGCGCGCGGTGTCGGCGTTGGCGGCGTACAGGTCTGCGGGCGCGGTGGCCGCCTTGATGCTGGGCAGGTTGCCGTCCATGCCGGTGACGAGCAGGCTGTACTGCGGGTAGGTGCCGTCCGCGAAGAGCGCGGTGAGGGCGGCACGTAGCTGTTCCTGTTCCGCTTCGGGCAGTGCGGGTGCGAGGGTCGGGGTGGCGCTCGGGGTTGCGGAGGCGGTCACCTCGGCGGTGCCGGTGGGGCTGCCGGTTGCACTGCCGGTGGGGCTTGCGGAACCTTCGGGGTGTTTCTGTTCGGTTGCGGCGGATCCGCAGGCGGTGAAGAGGAACATGCCGCCGAGGGTGAGGGCGGCGCGGCGGGTGAGGGTGGTGATCTGGGTGTTGTGCTTGTTGGAAGGCATCTTTTGAGCATAGCGGGCGGATGGGGTGCCTATCGAATTTACGCGCCGGTGCTGGGATGCTCATATCGCGCTCCTGCTGCCCCTCACGAACCCTACCTGGAGCGCCCGACACGGCGGCGGGGGTGCGCTGGCGGGCGCGGGACTAGGTGGAACGTTAACGGCAGTTTGAGGTAAATACGCTTTCGGGAGGTAGCGCTTTGACTCCCACAGCTATGATCCAAAAATTCAATGAAGGGTCTGCAGTTTTCCCGTAGTAACGAGATTCTTGGTTATGTCAGGTCTTGTAATTGCCCTTCAATGACTTCTGATGTGTTGGAGTAATGCCGCCATCTAGGTATTGTCTGGTTGCTAATGTGTGCCGTGAGAGCTGGAGGGGCACCTTCGCCGGTGCTTCAATCAGCTGCTCTAATGCTGTTTTAGCTACTTGCCAATATAGAACTAACCTGTGCTGACTATATGGAGAAGTGGAAATAGGTTTACCTCCGATAACACCGGTGAGCGCTGAAGTCCAAAGGGATGAGGGGATAGGGGGTAAGAGAGAGCTGGGGGCTGCCCGGTCACTGTATGAGTGACCAGGCAGCCCCCAGCTGCTGTCTTTTAGGTATCAACCTCTATGACGTTAGGGTACAAGGCTAAAGACGGATTCTTGTGTCTGCTAGGAGTTGGCGTACAGGTCGTTGACGTCGTTTTCAGCATCCGAGAGGACTATTGCGAAGTTGTCGGGTGATTCCTTCATGTATTCCAATGCGGATTTCCCACCGTATTCCGGTGAGGGGATGGTTAGCCAGATAGCGGTTCGCCATTCAGAGAAGTTGCCCTTGAGTAGGGTCTGGATGATTTTCTGTACGTCTGGGTCCATAGCGCCGTCTCGGAACTGGAATAGCGGGTATCCGT
Organism: Rothia sp. HMSC069C04; assembly: GCF_001812895.1. Taxonomy (NCBI): domain Bacteria; kingdom Bacillati; phylum Actinomycetota; class Actinomycetes; order Micrococcales; family Micrococcaceae; genus Rothia; species Rothia sp. HMSC069C04. The sequence goes on along the minus strand of NZ_KV810719.1, from coordinate 57,443 downwards.
TGCGTCCCTTGCGGTCCTTGACACGTAGGATAGTTTTCTTGTTGATGCGGTCATTGAGTGCTTGGGGGGTAATACCTCCAAGGTACTCGCGGGCTGATGCGGTAGAGTACATCTTGCCGACGAGATCACGGGCGTAGAGGGGCTTTCGGTATTCTGCCAGGTGCTTCTGCGTTGCAGTGTAGAGCGCGTTGGCTAGGGTGTCTGCAAGGTCGTTGCTTGCGGTGATTTCACCAGATTCAAGGCTTGATTGGATGTATTTTTGGGCCGGTTCAAATACGCGGCTGGTCAGGGTATTGGCGTCCATTGGAGTTCCACAGGGTTTTTAGTAACTAGGGGCCCCATATCGTAGGTGCTTGCCTACCTCAGTTGAGGGATTTGGTGCGTATACGGCAGGGGGCTCCCCACTAGAATACACTAAATAAAGCCTTAATATAAAGTTAGTATCACATAATTAATGTGGTTTAGAGGTGCAGAAATCCCCTTTGCCCCCACGTAAAGTTGATGCGCGAGGGTCAAAGGGGATCTGTCACACAAGTAGCTGGAAGGCTACGTTTCTACAGGAGATCGTCGCCCATATCTTCGTAGGGGATAACAGGCGGCAAATGTTCGGCGCGCTGCATCTCTCGATAGACATCCCTAGCAGAGCGATAATCCACTACCTTTAGGAGGTCTGTGTGTACTCCTCCGTCCCCAAAGATGTAAACACAAAACCCGTCACCGTGGCAAGATCGACTATAAATCCCGTCAAAACCGAGATCTTTCATCTTCTTAGCCCACTCCTGGGTGACGCCGTATCCACCAACAAGTGGACCGCTTATATCGCCAGGGACGATATAGGGACTAGGCTTGGTATAGTCAGCAAGTCGCAGTATTTTCATGATGAGCAGCTCGGTGACTGCCTTATTCACGAATTCCTCAACAGTAATTCCTGCAGACTTTTGTCCAAAAGACTCATGCATGGCTGTGAAAGGATCAGTAGCTGTATTGCATGTACCGAAAGGCTTCGGGAGGTCGAAGCGGCCTCCTCCGGCTTTACCGTCCTCCTTGAGGAAGGAGCTGGAATAATGACGAGAATCGCGCAGGACATTACTTGACGTCGACTCGTCTTCTTGCGTTTGATTGTGCACCCGGAAGACCGTCTCAATTTCAGTGCCCGGACCTGCGTATACTACAGGTATATCGCTTGCTTTCAGGTCTGCGGGTGGGGGTTTTAGCGTCGACAGGTGTCGAGGTTCGAAAGGCATAAATGCTTCTTTCATGTAAGGGGTGCTCCTGTTGTATTTATTGGAGACACCCGATTGATATATGGCATAAGACCTTTCAGCTTCCCAGAACGTCTTTTCATATGGCAGATCCAGGGGGCACCGTCTTCAGTAAATTCAGAGATTCCAGTTACACAAGCGCAAAATAGTGTTAAACGCACTTGTAAATCTGTGAAACACCGGTTTATACTGTAAACGTAGGCGGTGACCTGCTGTAAGGTCGGGTTACCCAGGAGGTATAAACCCCTCAAGATTTAGATGTAGGAAACATTGCTCTTGTAGCAAACTCGAAGACCGTATCGGATAATCGGGAAAATTTTCGCGATGCGTATCTTCAGGTCTGTAGATTCACCTCTCACATGGTGAGAAGGCGATTCTAAAGCTACCAACCTAGTAAACCACCTGCTATTGTATCATAAACCCACACATTCTGTGTGGGTTTTTTCTCTGCCCGCCAAAATGCGGACTTCTAGGCACGAAATAACCGCTTAGAGAGTTCTGCCGAGTCAAGTTTTTCTACCCGCTAGGCTCTACACCCTTTATTCCTATCGCACCTAATCCCGCGTTGGACCCGTGGTAAATTACGCTGGTTTTGGCGCCGAATACGCGGTTTCGGTGTGCGCGAACGGGTTACAATGGGTGAGTTCAACACCTAACTTTCGCACCTTGCGCGCCGAAGTCGCCGCGAAAGTGACTCTAACTCACGAGAAAGAAGGTTCCGATGGAACTCGACGTCACTATTGAAATTCCCCGCGGCTCCCGCGTGAAGTACGAAGTGGACCACGAGACCGGCCGCCTGCGCCTGGACCGCGTGCTGTTCACCTCCATGCAGTACCCCACCGCTTACGGCTACTTCGAGAACACCCTGGGTGAGGACGGCGACCCGCTGGACGCAATGCTGATCCTGGACGTTGACGTTGTTCCCGGTGTGCTGGTTGAGTCCCGCCCGGTTGCTGTGTTCAACATGACCGATGAGGCTGGCGGCGACGCTAAGGTTCTGTGTGTTCCCACCGACAAGCGTTACGACCACATCAAGTCCCTGGCTGATGTTCCCGAGCAGCTGAAGGCTGAGATCCAGCACTTCTTCGAGCGTTACAAGGACCTGGAGCCCGGCAAGTGGGTTAAGGGCGAGGGCTGGGAAGACCTGGCTGCTGCTGAGAAGATGGTCCAGGAGGCTATCGACCGTTTCGCAGCTGAGGGTCACTAAGCTGCCGCACCGTTAGGTGCACCCGGTTTTGTAGGGGGCGTGTTCCCCGTGTCTGGTTCGTGCGATTTTTCGTGCGTGCTGGAGGCGGCGGGCACGCCCCTTTTTCACGCCCCCTTTTGTTGTGTCTTTCGCCGCATCTGCTTGTACGCTGGGTGTAGTTGATTGCGCGAGGTGCAGATTCCGGGTATGGTCAAAGGGATTCACTCTTCTTCTACTCTCACACCTTTCACCGAGGATAGAAAATGAAGAAAAACCTTTCGACCCGTGGTGCGGCGGCACTGTTGGCGCTGACTATGGGGTATATGGGTCAGGGCGTAGCCCAGGCGGCATACATTCAGCCGAAATCTGCACAGCCTGTTGAAGAGCTAGAGTTTGATGTTAATTGTTTTGGCATGCACTTCTATTACGGCGCAAACATGATGACCAATTTGCACTGGGCGGAGTGTACCGGCCTGATTACGAAGAAGCAGGTTGTTGGGCTGGCCCGAACCCGTGAAGATAAGTTGCCGAACGGGGTCATGACCATTTCGCGTGGTCGCTTGCTGGAGTACCTGTACCATCTGGCGGGTTCACCCGAGGTGAAGAACCTGCCGGAGAAGTCCCCGTACACCGACCTGACTCCGGGTGATGCTCGTTATAAGGTTGCTATTTGGGCGACCCGTGTGGGTTTGACCACCGGTTGGTCTGACGGCTCCTTCCACTATGACACTCCGGCGAGCCGTGGCGCCTACTTTACCTTCCTTTATCGTGCTGCGGGTAGCCCCAAGGTGGCTCTGGAATCTCTGGATAAGGCGAATGCTGTGCGTGCGGAGAAGGGTGCTGCCCCCATTAAGGAGGGTAGTGAGTTGCATCGAGCAATGAGCTGGATGTATCAGCATGCGCTGGCGAAGGGGGAAGAAGTCCGGGCGTATGACACTGGTTTCCTCACTAACGGGTACACGCCGTGGGATTTCAATGAAACACCAGATTTCTATTACGCTTCGTACCGCACTATTTTCACCCCTCTCATGGTTCTTGATTACCATGAAGAGCTGGCACCGATTGTGGCTCGTCTGCAGTCGCTGTCCTAGTGGCAGGTGAGCGGAGGGCTTGCTGGGGGCGTGTTTCCCGTGTCTGGTTCGTGCGATTTTTCGTGCGTACTGGAGGCGGTGGGCACGCCCCCTTTTGCTGTGCTCCTTGATTGTGTTCGGAGGTTCCTTGGAAGGACATGTGTAACCGAACTATTCTTCGGAAAACAGCCTCGGAGGGCTTCTTGGGGTGCTAATATGGGCATATTACGAAGAATAGTTCGTATAATCTGAGGTTCTGTAGCGGTGAGGAGGGGACATCCATGGCATTCGACGCAACGGGGTTCGCACAGGAATTTGGTGCGCAGGTTCGCGCCGTCCGCAAGTACGAAAAAATCACCCAAATGGAGTTGGCGTGGATGGTCGGGCTCAGCGATAAAACAATCCGCGATATTGAGCGTGGGTTGCCCGGCCCGTCAATTGGTGCGGTCCTCAAAGTCGCCCAAGAGCTCGGTATCGAGCTGGCTATCACCAACCCCCTCACCTAACCCCTCCCGCACACCTATATAAAGGAACCACCATGCAGAATGGACGCGCAGGACGCCTGCACCCCGCCGTCGGCACTGCCCGCCGCCACCTCGCCGCCGCCCTCGAAAAGCTCCTCGGCGCCGGAAGTATCAAAGCCACCGGACGCTCCCGCACCGCCTCCACTGCGGACGCCGCCGATCTACCCCTGCTCCTGGTCGCCTGCAGCGGCGGCCCCGACTCCCTCGCCCTGGCGGCAATTGCCGCGCACTTCGCCCGCCGCGGCGACGTGCGCGTAGGCGCCATCATCGTCGACCACGGCCTGCAAGAAGACTCCGCCGCAGTCGCCGCGCAGACCGCGCAGACCCTCACCGACCTGGGGCTTCACCCCGTCATCACCGAAAAAGTGCAGGTTCCCGTCGGGAACATGGGCCCCGAAATGGCGGCGCGCACCGCCCGCTACACCGCCTTCACGAAAGCCGTCGAAGCCACCGGCGCCCGCGCCGTACTACTCGGCCACACCCTCGACGACCAGGCAGAAACCGTGCTACTCGGCCTAAGCCGCGGCTCCGGCACACGCTCCCTTGCCGGTATGCCGCCCGTACGCGTCGAAAGGGGCGTCACCTACCTGCGTCCCTTCCTCGGTCTGCGCCGCACCGACATGCTCGACATCTGCGATGCCGAAACCCTCACCCCCTGGATCGACCCGACCAACACCGACGAAACCCTCATGCGTGCCCGTATCCGCCACAGTGTGCTGCCCTACCTGGAGGAGCACCTCGGCGGGGACGTCGCCCGCTCCCTGGCGCGCACCGCCGCGGTGGCCGGCCCCGATGCCGAATACCTCGACGAGCAGGCACAGGTAGTCTACGAGCAGGCGCTCCTACCCGCCGGAACCACCGTGCGTGGCATCGAACGTGAGGACGCCGTGCTACTGGACCGTGCGCAGGTGGCGGCGCTACACCCGGCGCTTCGATTGCGTGTGCTTGCGACCGCCTGCAAGACCGCCGGGGGAGAGAACCCCGGCTTCGAGCGACTGCAGGCGCTGGACTCTTTCACCGCCGAATACGCGGTAGCTGGGCCCGTTCAGATGCCCGGTCACGTGAGCGCGTACCGCCGCCGCAAAATTGTGCATCCGGCAACCGGTGAACGCCTGGACGTGCTCGTATTAGTGCCAACTCGACCCTAACTAGGTGCCCAGCTAGGTGCCCGTGGAGCGCCCTCAGCACACACTATCTGCGTGGTGAGGTGCGCCGCGGCGCCGTTTTAAGCCATACTTAAGGCGAACACCATCCACATTGTCCGCTGTGGGAAGGCATGAAACCCCCGCACCCGGGGCCCCCGGCGGAGGCGCAGAGCGTCTAAAAGAATACGAAGGAATACATCGTGCAGGCTATCGACGTGCAGGACGATATCAAGAACGTTCTCTTCAGCAAGGAAGAGATTAACGCGAAGGTCGCCGAACTGGCGGCGCGCATCGACGAAGACTACGCCGGTAAGGACGTGCTGTTGGTGGGTGTTCTCAAGGGCGCCATCATGATCATGGCTGACCTTTCCCGCGCTCTCAAGGGCCACTACACCATGGACTGGATGGCTGTTTCCTCGTACGGTTCCGGCACCAAGTCCTCCGGTGTTGTGCGTATCCTCAAGGACCTGGACACCGACCTGGTGGGCCGCAACGTCCTGATCGTTGAAGACATCATTGACTCCGGTCTGACCCTGGCATGGCTGCAGCAGAACCTGATTTCTCGCGGCGCAGCTTCCGTTGAGATTTGCACCCTGCTGCGCAAGCCCAAGGTCGTCAAGGCTGACGTTGAGGTCAAGTACGTCGGCTGGGACATCGAGCCCGAGTTCGTTGTTGGTTACGGCCTGGACTTCGCTGAGAAGTACCGCAACCTGGACTGCGTCGCAACCCTGCACCCGCACGTTTACTCCTAAGCCTTCACCTCAGCAACCATGCTGTAGGTGGTGACGCCCCGCCTACTCACGCTTGTGGGGGAGCGGGGCGTTGCTGTACCCGACGGCGGATGTACTCGGGGGCGGATGTACCCGCCGAAGAAGATACACTTTCACCCCCACCGAGTGCTACAACCCTTTAGCCCGCAGGTGAAATAGAGAAGCCCGGTACCTAGCCGCCCGCCGGGGTAGGGTACATTTAAGGTTGCACCGTTGGGTGTTCCGGCAGGCATGCCGCACCCCAACGGGTTACAGCCGCAACGTAAGGACAAAGCATTGGCGCAAAACCCCAATACTCCGCAGAAAGGCTCGGAGGGCTTCCTGAAGAAGCTGATTAATGGCCCCTGGTTCTGGCCGGGTGCAGCTCTCGTAATCATGCTGGCTTTCCTCATGGCCTCCTTCTTCACTCAGCCCTCGCGTCAGGTGGACACCAACGTGGGTCTTCAGCTGCTCAACGACCACCAGGTCAAGAGCGCAAAGATCTACGACGGCGACCAGCGCGTCGAGCTGCAGCTTAAGGACGACTACAAGAAGGGCAACGACAACTACGGTAAGTCGGTGCGCTTCTACTACGTGCAGCCCCGCGGCGACGAAGTTGCTAAGGCAATGGAATCCGCCGAGCTGGAAAGCTACACGGACCAGCCCGTTGAGCACAGCTTCCTGGGCTCCCTGGTGTCCCTGCTCCTGCCGATTCTGCTCTTTGGTGTGCTCTTCTGGTTCCTGATGGGACGAGTCGGAGGCGGCTCCTCCGTCATGAGCTTCTCCAAGTCCCGCGCGAAGAAGTTCACCAAGGACAAGCCGGATGTGCGCTTCAGCGACGTTGCCGGCGTGGACGAGGCGCTCGCCGAACTGGAAGAAGTCCGCGAGTTCCTGGCTGAACCCGAAAAGTTCACCCGCCTGGGTGCAAAGATCCCCAAGGGCGTTCTGCTGTACGGCCCTCCCGGCACCGGTAAGACCCTGCTCGCCAAGGCTGTGGCGGGCGAGGCTGGCGTGCCCTTCTACTCGATTTCTGGCTCTGACTTCGTTGAAATGTTCGTGGGTGTGGGTGCGTCCCGCGTGCGCGACCTGTTCAAGGAAGCGAAGAGCGACCCCGCCGCCATCGTCTTCGTCGACGAGATTGACGCTGTTGGCCGCCGCCGCGGCGTCGGCATGGGCGGCGGTAATGACGAGCGTGAGCAGACCCTGAACCAGCTGCTGGTTGAGATGGACGGCTTCGACGGCAACTCGAACGTCATCGTCATTGCGGCAACGAACCGACCCGACGTTCTGGACCCGGCGCTGCTGCGTCCCGGCCGTTTTGACCGTCAGATTGGTGTGGACGCCCCCGACATGCAGGGCCGCGAACACATCCTGCGCGTTCACGCCGCAGGCAAGCCAATCGCTAACACCGTTGACCTGGCTCAGGTTGCTAAGCGCACCCCCGGCTTCACCGGTGCTGACCTGGCGAACGTCATGAACGAGGCGGCTCTGCTGACCGCCCGCGATAACGGCAACGTGATTGACGACCGCGCTATCGACGAGGCAATCGACCGCGTCATGGCTGGTCCGCAGCGTTCCTCGCGCATCATGAACGAGCACGAGCGTAAGGTCACCGCATACCACGAGGGCGGTCATGCCCTGGTCGCGGCGGCACTGCGTAACTCCGCGCCGGTCACCAAGATTACGATTCTTCCGCGCGGTCGCGCCCTGGGTTACACCATGGTCATGCCGCAGGATGACAAGTACTCCACGACCCGCCACGAACTGCTCGACCAGATGGCGTACGCGATGGGTGGCCGTGCGGCTGAGGAAATCGTCTTCCACGACCCGTCCACCGGTGCGTCTAACGACATTCAGAAGGCAACCGACACCGCCCGCAAGATGGTCACCGACTACGGCATGAGCGCCGTGATCGGTTCCGTGAAGCTCGGCGGTGAAGACACCGAACCGTTCCTCGGTGGCGGCGGCGCTTCGGCACGCAACTACTCCGACGCGACCGCGGCAAAGGTTGACGCTGAGATCCGCGCCCTGCTGGAGCAGGCACACGATGAGGCATTCCAGATTCTGCTGGAAAACCGCGATATTCTGGACCGCCTGGCGTTCGCCCTGCTGGAGAAGGAAACCCTGCTCGAGAACGAGATTGCCGAAATCTTCAAGGATGTTCGCAAGCGCCCCGAGCGTGAGCACTGGTACTCCAAGCCGACCCGTGAGCGTACCGACATCCCGCCGGTGAAGGCACCGAGCGAGCTGGCGAAGGAAGCCGAAAAGTCTGAGGAAGCACCTGCCGAGGCGCCGGCAGCTCCTGCTACGGCACCTACTGTTCCGGTAGCACCGGCTGCACCCGCGCAGCAGGTTCCGATAGCACCTACGCAGCCGTTGCCGCCTCAGGCGCCCCTCACCGACCCGGACGCCGACCCGACCGTCGCAATGCCCACCCAGCAGTACCCGAACTACCCCGCCCCTCCGGCGCAGCGCCCGGAGAACGGCACCCCGAACCAGAATGGAGCAGAGAATGAGCGAGGTTAAGAACGCCGTTGACCAGCCGCGTATTGAGGCTGCCGTCCGCGAGATTCTGCTCGCGATTGGTGAGGACCCGGACCGTGACGGTCTGCAGCAGACCCCGGCACGTGTGGCGCGCGCCTACGCGGAGTTCTTCTCGGGCCTGCACCAGGACGCCGGCGAGATTCTGGGTACGACCTTCGACATCGCCCACTCTGAGATGGTGCTGGTGAAGGACATTCCGTTCTACTCCACCTGTGAGCACCACCTGGTGCCTTTCCACGGTGTGGCGCATGTGGGTTACATTCCCGGCCCGGATGGTAAGGTGACCGGCCTGAGCAAGCTCGCCCGCGTGGTGGATATGTACGCTCGCCGCCCGCAGGTGCAGGAGCGTCTGACCACGCAGGTGGTGGAGGCTCTGGAGGAGCACCTGAACCCGCGCGGCGCGATTGTGGTGATTGAGGCTGAGCACATGTGCATGTCGATGCGCGGTGTGCGTAAGCCGGGCGCGAAGACCGTGACCAGCGCGGTGCGCGGTGCGCTGATGAACGGCGCAACCCGTGCGGAGGCGATGAGCCTGATCTTCTCGCAGCGCTAAGCGTTCGGGATGATCTCATAGCTATACGACAGGGGCAGGATTCTAAGGAATCCTGCCCCTGCGTTGTGTGGTCGCATGTGTTGGGCTGTATGACGAGAGCCCTTGCGTGAAGAGCATCATCAGCTGTAGAGTAGTACCACTAGTACCGGCACCACTCCTTCGGGAGTACAGGACCGGTCTTCTTTTTTAACAACGCTACGTATCGCGTTCTTTACGTACCGTTGTTAATGCAAGCATGGCTGTTCCTCGTCTCATCTGAAACGAAAATAACCGCGACCGGTTCCTCCCCTCATGGGTCCAGGACCGGTCATCGTTTTTAAATGATTGCCTTAGCAAAGCAGATGGCTTACAGGGCATGTAGTTATACCCTTAATATCCTTATGTTGATATTATTAAAGAGTTACAATGATGAAACGATATCAAGCGATGGATAATACATGTTTTCAAGCGTAAAACCATTTAAATCATATGAACAGCAGGTTGGTATCTTGCAAGAGCGGGGGATGCTCGTAGGTTCGCAAGAACGTGCTGTTTATGTCCTCGAGCGTGTTAGTTACTACCGTCTGAGTGGTTACTATTATTCGTTTCGGCGGTCGTCGGGAAGCGGGCAGCGCTTGGATACTTTCGTGCCCGGAACGGTCTTTGAAGATATTGTGGCCCTGTATGAATATGACCGTAATCTTCGGTCTATTGCGTTTTCGTACTTCTCGCAGTTTGAGGTGTATTTGCGGTCCCGCCTAGGGAATTTACTGGGGGAAGTGGACCCTCTCATATACGAGGATGAAACCCGGTGTGATCTTCAAGGTAGTAAAAGGCGCACTGCTTGGAATAGATTCACGAGAAAAAGCGAACAACTTATTCGTACTTCTGAGGAAGAATTCGTGAAGCATCACCGTGAGCAATACGGCGGGAAGTTGCCTGTGTGGGTGGTGGTGGAAGTTCTAGATTTAGGGGCTCTGCAGAATCTGTATTTGGTCTCCCCGCCAAATATTCGGCGAGATATCGCGAAAGCCCTGGGGTGTACTGACCCCCAACTGGAAACCTGGATTAACTCGCTGCGGGTAATGCGCAATATTTGTGCGCATCAAAGTAGGTTCTACAATAAGCTGCACCCAGAGCCTCGCTTACCGCGTGTGTTGAGAGGTGGAAGAGTTGAGAGCCCTGAAATCCGTGAGGTTGTTGACCTATTTGGTGTGCCACAGGCTGAAGAGAACCATAAGATGTGTAAAACCTTCGGCATGCTCACCCTCCTCAAATATCTGATGGACCAGGGCGGAATCGGGGATACGGAATCTCTAACCCGGATTCTGAAGGAACGTCCTGATATTTCCGTTCCTGGGGTTGATGTATCGCGGGCTATGGGTATACCGCAAGGGTGGGAAGAAACCCGTTTGTGGAGCTAAAATCTTCACAGCTTATAGACACGCTGAAAGGGGCGGAGGTGAAAACCTCCGCCCCTTTTCGCATCGCCAAAGTGCTCTGAGAATGTGTTCTGAGCCGGTACCTTCCGCGGGGCGTGGCGGCGCCGATCATGCCGCACCGCAGAAGCTAGAAGAGCCCGCCGCTAACGCTGCAAGCTACCCTTCGACTCGCTCGGATTATCCCAACCCAGGGCAAGCGTCACGATCAAGCCCACGGCAATGAAACCGCAACCGGTTGCAGTACCGAAAGCAATCCAGCGCACGGCAGGAGCACCTTCAGCGAGCACAATAGTCACCAGCGCGGCAAGAGCCACCAGGGAGAGGATCCAAGCTCCGGTCTTCAAGTTCACAATGAGTCACTTCCTAGAGTATGTATGTGTGGGTGCGCGCCACCGACCGGGAACGCGCCAGGCACGGTATGCGTGCCCTCCCAGCATACCCTTAAATAGGTATCTGTAATGCAAATATTGCATGTTGTGTCCCCAAAATCGTCCCGTCGCTGTCCCAACCCCCGCCTCAATCCCCCTTCCAATCACAGCGGCAAACATGGGAGCACCACAGATTCGGTACGATAAATTTATGACTGAATCCACACACACCACCCGTGTAGCCCTCCTGCCCTGCGACGCGCTCGCCGCCGAACGCACCCTCGTGATGGGCATCCTCAACGTCACCCCCGACTCCTTCAGCGACGGCGGCCAGCACTACGCCGCCACCGACGCCATCGCCCGCGCCGCCCGCATGATTGCCGAGGGCGCCTCCATTATCGACATTGGCGGCGAGTCCACCCGCCCCGCCGGTGCCGTGCGCATCAGCGTGGAGGAGGAGCAGCGCCGCATCCTGCCCGTCATCGAGGCAGTCGCGCAGATGGGCACCACCATCAGCGTTGACACCATGAACCCGCAGACCGCTCGCGCCGCCATTGCCGCCGGTGCGCACATCATCAACGATGTGTCCGGCCTGAACGTCAGCAATGAAATGATTGAAACCGCCGCTGAACTGCAGGTGCCGTACATCCTCATGCACGCCCGCGGCACCTCCCAGACCATGGACAGCCTGGCGGAGTACCCGCGAGGCGTGGTCACCGAGGTTGTGGAGGAGCTGACCGGCCTGCGTGAGCGTTTCCTCGCTGCCGGTGTGCTGCCGCAGAACCTGATTCTTGACCCGGGCCTGGGCTTCGCGAAGGGCGGCATGCAGGATTGGGAGCTGCTTGCCGCCGTTGACGAGCTACAGGGCCTGGGGCACCGCCTGCTCATTGCTGGTTCCCGCAAGCGTTTTATCGCCAACGCCCTGACTGCAGCGGATATGGCGTTGGCTGAGCGCCTGAACGCGAGCGGTTTCACCGCAACCGATGCGGGTGAGGCGGAGCGCGAACTGTGGCAGCCGCTGTCGGAGCCGCGCCCGGCTCAGCATCGTGCGGCAGCTTCTGCGGCGGTGACCGCCCTGGTCGCGGCGCGCGGCGTGTGGGCGGTGCGCGTGCACGACGTGCCCGCCAGCGTAGATGCGGTGACGGTCGCCTCCGCGCTGCGCTCCGTAAGCTAAGGCTCTGTCAGCTCTAGAACCACCAACCCCACCCACAACCTCCGACTACCCGAATATTTTCTAGGAGACCCCCAATGACCCAGGCAGATTACGCCCGCCACGACCGCATCACCCTCACCGGCATTACCGCCAAGGGATACCACGGCGTGCTCGACTTTGAGAAGCGCGACGGCCAGCCCTTCGTCGTGGACGCAACCCTGTACAGTGATTTTTCCGCCGCAGCCGCTACGGATGACCTGACGAAGACCACGAACTACGCGCTCGTGGTTGACCTGATTCACCGCCACGTGACGAACGGTTCGCTGGACCTGATTGAGACCCTCGCCGTGAACATTGCCGAGGGTATTCTCGCGATGTTTGAGCTTGTGGAGGCGGTGGAGATTACCGTGTCGAAGCCGCAGGCGCCGATTGAGTTGCCGTTCGGTAACGTTGCGGTGAGCGTGTTCCGTGAGCGCGCCGCAGAGCGTGTCGTGGAGGGCGGCCGCTAGTGGCGGGCACCCAGAAAACCGATACGCAGAAGCCCAACACCCTGAAACACCGCGCGGTGTTGGCGTTGGGCTCGAACCTGGGCGAAAGCGAAGACACCCTGGAGCGTGCCGTCGCCGACCTGGTGGCGGGCGGCGTGCAGCTGGTGCGCGCCTCCGGGTTGTACCGTACCGCCCCGGTGGGTGGCCCGGCGGGTCAGCCGGATTTCGTGAACGCGGTCATTGAAGTGACCACTGACCTGGGCGCCTACGAGCTGCTAAAGCTGTGTAACGCGGTGGAGGCGGTGCATCACCGTGAGCGCCTGGTGCGTTGGGGTCCGCGCACCCTCGATATTGACGTGATTGACTATGACGGCGTGATCTCTGAGGATCCGGTGCTGACTTTGCCGCATCCGCGGGCGCAGGAGCGTGCTTTTGTGCTGGTGCCGTGGGCGCAGATGGACCCGCAGGCGTACCTGACGGTGACCCGGCGTGCGGAGCCTTCGGGGGAGCGGCCGGATGAGGTTCCTGCGCCGCTGAGCCGCGAGGTCGTGAACGTTGCGGAGCTGTCCCGCACGCTGCTTGGGGCGGATGAAGACGCTATTAGCTATATGCGTGAGATGCAGGTACCTGATCAGCCTTAAATGTGGCACTCTGGAAGGTAGAAGAACCTACCGAAAGGAAACACCATGAAGCCCCTGAGTTATCGGGCGATTATTGTGGCGGCTGTGTGCGGTGCCGCTGCCGCTCTGATGGTGAATTCCGTGATGATTGGCGCCGGTTTTGGTGAGCTGAATTTTTCGTGGATGCTCGGCGCGGTGTGCCTGCTGGTTGCGGCGGGCGCCGTGTGGCTGGGTGTGCAGGTGGCTCGTTATCGTCGTATTCAGACGCGTGAGAAGGTACCCCATATGGGTCCGATTCTTGCGGCGCGTGCGGTGGCGTATGCGCAGGGTTCCATCATGACCGGTGCCCTCTTGACGGGCTGGTGCGCTGCGATTCTTGGTTACCATGTGGCGATGGTGTCTGTGCGCGGTTTTTCGGTGGTCTTTTGGGAGGTCCTTGTTAATTGTGTGGGCAGTGTTGCCCTGCTGATTGCTGGGCTATGGGCTCAGCATTGTTGTCGTATTCCGCCGGAGGATGATGAGGATGCGGCCTCCTCTTCCGGTGCTGTCAAGCCGCGAGAGGGAGGAACCTATGTCGGCTCCTAACCAGAATAGTTATTCGCCAAATGGTCGGTACGGGCAGGACGCTCAGAACGGCCAATACGGTCAGTATGGGCAGAGTCAGCCCGGTCAGCCCGGTCAGCCCGGTCAGCAGGGTCAGTACGGGCAGAACCAGTATGGGCAGTACCAGCAGGCGGCTTACGGTCAGCCTGGTGCTCCGTATGGACAGCAGAGCCAGTATGACCAGCAGGCGCAGTATGGGCAACAGACACAGCACGGTCAGCAGGCTCCGCCCGCTGCCGCGTACCCGAACGCGCCTCAGCAGGTGCCTTCTCAGCAGGTGCCCGCTCAGCCCGCGCAGCCGGTAAGCTCCCAGCCGGTTCCTGCGCAATCTGTGCCGGAGCCGCAGTGGGTGCCCGCCGCCTCCCGCTACCTGACGGTTCGTTTTGTTCACACTCTTTCCGCCCTGGCGCTCCCGATTCTTGCGGGCGTTGCCTTGTATTGTGCGGGTGCGTTCTTCGGCGGTCCGGAGGCGCTACGCATCGTCGGCCTGGCTGTGATTGCGGTGTTTGGTCTGTGGGGTCTGTGGTGGATTCTGACCACTCCGCGCCGTACTCGCGCGCTTGGTTACGCCCTGGAGTCGAATCACCTGATGGCTCGCCGCGGTATCGTGTTCCGTTCGATGAGCTCTATGCCGTACGGTCGCATCCAGTATGTTGATGTGGATTCGGGCCCGCTGGAGCGCATGTGCGGTGTTGCCCGCCTGACGGTGCGCACCGCGGGTACGACCACCGGCACGATGGTGCTGTTCGGTATTCCGCTGAATGTGGCGGAGGAGTTGCGCGCGGATCTGGTGCGCCGCGCCGATGAGCGAATGGCGGCACTCTAATGAGTATCCCGGTTCCGGTTAACCCCGCGCCGCAGCCTCCTGCGTCTCAGGTGCCGCAGGAGCAGAAGTGGTGGCGTGCCGATATTCGCACGTTCATCATGAACCTCTGGTTCGTTATTCTGCTGGCGTTTGGCTTCTTCCAGAGCATCATCCTGAATATTCTGACGACCCCGCCGAACGAGTGGGGCGCGCGCCTGACGCAGGCATTCGACGAGAACAGCAGCTATTTCAGTGCGACGTACTCGCAGCTCATCGGCTTCGGTGTGCTCATGCTGATTCTGGTTGGCGGCTCGATTGATTGGTGGTTTACCCGCTACAGCCTGGACGATTTGGCGATTCACCGCCGTAGCGGTTTTCTGTTCAAGAAGAACCGCACGATTCGCCTGGAGAGCGTGCAGAGCGTGGACATTTCGCGTCCTCTGGTGGCGCGCCTGCTGGGTGTGTCGGAGCTTCGTTTTGAGGTGGCTGACGGCTCTTCGGAGGCGCTGCACATCAAGTACGTTTCCGCCCGCAAGGCGGAGGTTCTGCGCCGTACCGCGATGGCGAGCATCAACCTGTTGCGTTCGGAGGCGGCGGGCCGCCCGGTCGACGTGCTGCCCGAGAGCATGCAGATTTCGGCGGAGCGCATGCCGGATGCGGATCAGCTGCATCAGCCGTTCGAGGCGTCCTATGGTGCGCCTCGGCAGGACGGTACCGTACAGGACGGCACTCAGCAGGTGGCGCCTCAGCAGGGCGCCCAGCAGCTCGCACCCGAGCAGTCTGCACCCCAGCGCCCCGGTACTCAGCAGCCCGGCGCATCCCGCCGCGGCGCTCGCGGTCGTATGCCGATGCCGGTCGCGGCCGACCCCTCGCAGCCGCCGATTTTCCGCATCTCGAATGTGCGTCTGATTGCCTCCATCATGCTGGAGCACCTGGTGTGGCTGGTGCCCGCCGTGGCCCTCATGGTTGGCATTGCCGTCTTCGCCGCGATCATGGATGGCGAGAGTCCGTTCCTGATTTTCATGGCGTTGCTACCCGGCACCTTCGTCCCGCTGCTTGGTTACTTGGGTACGTTGTGGGCACGTTTTGACGGTGCCGCGAACTTCAAAATCACCCCCAGCGGTCAGGGCGGCGTGACCCTGCGCTACGGTTTCACCGGCACGCACACTCAGAACGTGATGGTTGAGCGTATTCAGGCGCTCGCCGTGGAGCAGTCCATCCTGTGGCGTGCATTCGGCTGGTACCGCATCAAGATGACCATTGCCGGTATTGGTATTGAGCAGAACGACAACCAGAAGCTGGTGACCCGCAACGTTGCCCTGCCGGTCGGCAACAAACAGGAGACGCTGATGGTGTTGCGTCTGCTGTTGCCCGCCCTGGATGAGGCGCAGGCGCAGGTGCTGCTGGATACCGCCGATGGTTCGCTGAAGAGTCAGAAGCCGCAGGTTCCGGCAATGATTGTGACGCCCTCTTCGGCGCGCTGGATGGACCTGCTCACCTGGAAGCGTAACGGCGTGACCACGGTCGGTTACACTGCCGGTTCGGTGCAGGCGAGCACCCGCATTGATTCTGATGCGGCACGTTCGAGCGTCGGCGAGCATACCCAGGGCGACCTGCTACTGATTCGTGGCGGCTACTTTATCCGCACGCTGTCGATTGTTCCGGTCAGCCGTGTGCTGAGCGTGAGCCGAGGCCAGGGCCCGCTGCAGCGTGCCTTCGGATGCGCGAGCGTGCATTTCGGTACGGTGCCCGGCCCGGTGCGCACGCTCATGATGCACTTGCCGCCGCGTGTTTGCGAGGATTTGGTGTGGTTGATGACGGTTCGGTTGGAGGGTATTGAGCCCTACTATCGCGTACCTGAGCCGGTACTGAGCGGGCGCCCCTAAGTCAGCCAGCTAGCTAAGCTAACCCACCAGCTAAGCGGGCAGCAAAACTACAGATTGCGCCCTGCCGCCAGTGTTCTTCGTGACACCGGCGGCAGGGTCGGCGTGAAAGGGAGAATATACTTAAAGCCGTGATACAGCATTCAAAACCTGCGCGTTTGGGCATTGGAATTATTTCCGCCGGGAGGGTCGGATCCGTCCTCGGTGCGGCTTTGCGCGCCTGTGAGCACACTATTGTGGGTGTTCACGCGGTGTCTGAGGCTTCTCAGGAGCGCGCCGCGATGCTGCTTCCCGATGTGCCGCTGCTGCCGGTGGAGCAGATTGCTGAGCGTAGCGAATTGCTGATTCTTGCGGTTCCCGATGATGAGCTGCCGGGCCTCATCACCTACCTGGCCTCCTCGGGAAGTATTACCGCCGGTCAGATTCTGGTGCACACCTCCGGCCGTCACGGCACCGAGGTTCTCGCACCGGCGACCGCGCTGGGCGCTATCGGTTTGGCGATTCACCCCGCCATGACGTTTACCGGCATGTCCGTGGACCTGCAGCGTCTGAACGGCACCTGCTTCGCAGTGACCGGGCCTGCACCGTTCATCCCGATTGCTCAGGCACTCGTGGTGGAGATGGGCGGCGAACCCGTGCACGTTGCCGAGGCTGACCGAGCGCTCTACCACGTAGCCTTGGCGCACGCCGCGAACCACCTCGTGACCATCCTGGGTCAGTCCCAGCAGATGCTCGCCTCCATCGGTATTGAGGATCCGGCACGCTACATGGGCCCCCTCGTGCGAGCCGCCGTGGACAATGCGCTCGCCAGCGGTGAGGGTGCTCTCACCGGGCCCGTGGCACGTGGAGACGCAGGCACCGTAAAGGCTCACCTTCAGGCTCTGAATGAGTACTCAGAGCATGAGAAAACAGGTGATATTACAGACTCTTATGCCGCTCTGGCACACGCAACCGCAAAAAGAGCGCATAATAGAGGTTTGTTAAACGATGAACAACTGGGACGAATTGAGAATCTGCTGGGTGAGTCTTCGGACCGCAACCACCCCGGCGATATTGATGATTCAGCCCCCGAAAACAAGGAGTTCTCGTCATGACTGAGACTTCGATGCCCCGAGTCGTGACCACCATTGCGGATTTCCGCACGGCAATCACCGAATCCCTTGCCGCAGCGCAGGAAGAACTGGACCGGGCAGCCCGCCAGGAGGCGGAGCAGAACGGCACCGCAGTTCAGTACAAGAACGCATCCCTGGGCTACGTGCCCACCATGGGCGCCCTGCACGACGGCCACGCAACCCTGTTGCGTCGCGCCGCTGAACAGAACGATGTAGTGGTCGCCTCCATTTTCGTGAACCCGCTGCAGTTTGGCCCCGGCGAGGATTACGAAGCATACCCGCGCACCCTGGAGGCAGACGCTGCCCTGGCTGGTGCCGCCGGTGTTGACATTATTTTTGCCCCCGAGGTTGAAGAGATGTACCCCGACGGTGACCCGCTCATCCGCATTTCGAGCGGCGAGCTGGGCACCAAGTTTGAGGGTGCGACCCGTCCGGGCCACTTTGATGGCGTGCTGGCCGTGGTCAATAAGTTCTTCAACATTATTCGCCCCGCAGCCGGTAACCACCCGGTGAATGCGTACTTCGGTCAGAAGGACGCTCAGCAGTACATCCTGATTCAGCGTATGGTGCGCGATTTCAACCACGACGTGACCATGCGCCCTGTGGCGATTGTTCGCGAAGATAACGGCCTGGCGCTGTCTTCGCGTAATAGCTACCTGTCGGATGAGGAGCGCGAGTCTGCCCTGGTGCTGTCCCGCACCCTGGCGATGCTGCGTGAGAATTCGCTGAACCGTGGCTTCCACGAGATTGATTTGGACGGTGCGCGTGAGCGTATCAACTCCACTCCGGGTGTGCGCCTTGACTACCTGGAACTGGTCGACCCGATGACTTTCGGTGAGCCGACTGAGGAGTCGGAGCGAGTGCTGGCACTGGTTGCTGCGTTCGTTGGACCGACCCGCCTGATTGACAACATGGACCTGCGCTAAGCGTTCGTTCGTTTAGAAGAGTCCCCAACACACTACACAGATAGGTATCACTGTGAGCACTGAGCACACTGCCGCACCGGCGATTGCTGATATGTCCGAGCAGATGCAGATTCGCCTGGAAAAGCGTGCGAAGCTGATCGAGTCGGGTCGCGAGGCATACCCGGTGGGTCTGCTGGATTCTGAGGGTAACCGCGTGGAGCCCAACCACATTGAGGATCTGCGCGCCGAGTACGATCCGAAGCTGGCTGCTGAGGAGCTGAAGGCTGGCGACGAGACTGACCGTGTGGTGCATGTTGGTGGCCGCGTGGTGTTCGTCCGTAACACCGGTAAGCTGTGCTTTGCGACCCTGCAGGGTGGTACCGAGGGTAAGCGTATCCAGGCGATGCTGTCGCTGGCTGAGGTGGGCGAGGAGTCCCTGTCTGAGTGGAAGTCCCTGGTTGACCTGGGTGACCACGTGTTCGTGACCGGTCGCGTGATTGTTTCTCGCCGCGGTGAGCTGTCCATTATGGTGACCGACTGGAAGATGGCGTCGAAGGCGCTGCGCCCCATGCCGGTTCTGCACAAGGACCTGAACGAGGAAACCCGCGTTCGCCAGCGCTACCTGGACCTGATGGTTCGCGAGGAGGCTCGCGAGCTGGTGAAGAAGCGCGCCCTGATTACCCGAACCGTCCGCCGCGTGCTGGAGGATCACGGCTACATTGAGGTTGAGACCCCCGTTCTGCAGCTGGTGCACGGTGGCGCGACGGCTCGCCCGTTCCGCACCCACCTGAATGCTTTTGATCAGCCGATGACGATGCGTATTGCGACCGAGCTGCCGCTCAAGCGTGCAGTGGTGGGCGGTATTGAGCGCGTGTACGAGATTGGCCGCGTGTTCCGTAACGAGGGCGTGGATTCGACCCACAGCCCCGAGTTCACCACCCTGGAGTGCTACGAAACCTACGCTGACCAGTTTGTGATGGCTGAGCGCATGAAGGAGATTATCCAGAGCTGCGCGAAGGCTGTCGGCACTGAGCGTATTGAGACTGAGAACGGCACCATTGACCTGTTTGGTGAGTGGAAGTGGGTTGGCGTGTACCCGGGCCTGTCCGAGGCTGTGGGCGTTGAGATCACCCCCGAGACTGACGCTTCCGTTCTGCGCGAAATTGCTGAGAAGCACGAGGTGGACATCGACCCGAAGTGGGACGCTGAGAAGCTGGTGACCGAGCTCTTCGGAGAGATCGTTGAGCCGACCCTGGTGAACCCGACCTTCGTGTACGATTACCCGCCGAGCGCTCAGCCGCTGGCTCGCCCGCACCGTTCCGGTGAGCCCCTGATTGAGGCGTGGGACCTGATTATTGGCGGTATGGAGCGCGGTACCGCGTTCTCCGAGCTGATTGACCCGGTCATTCAGCGTGAGCGCCTGACCGCTCAGTCGCTGCTGGCTGCTGCCGGTGACGATGAGGCGATGGAGCTGGATGAGGACTTCCTGCGCGCCCTGGAGCACGGTGCACCCCCGATGGGTGGCCTGGGTCTGGGCATTGACCGTCTGATTATGCTGCTGGCGGGCGATCAGGATCCGGAGCGTCCGGGTACTGTGGTGCGTCAGCCCGGTATTCGTGAGACTATTCTCTTCCCCCTGATGAAGCCGGAAGCCTAAGCTTCTGACTTCTGCATGAGGTGATAATGCGGCGGGTGCCGCGGATACGGTTGTATCTGCGGCACCCGCCGTTTTCTGTGTACTCTTTTGCACGGTGTATAGCTTCTGGGGTGGGGTTTCTGTTTATTTACACAGGTCAGGGGCGTTTTTACTCTATTCTGGTGCTGATTTATGCTGCTCTATTCACTCTGGCGGGGGTTTCTGCTCTTATGCATGAACGCGTTACATAGAAAATAATGAGGGGTTGAGAGGTGGCAGAATTTCGCTTTTGAATAGGGCTGAAATGTATGGTGTGAATGGTCTAATGTGCAGGCTCGTGCGGGCGCTATATTGCGCTCAGATTGTCGGGGACGCCGGGGCGCATTATTAGGTGTCTTTGTCTCTGGGGGCTGTGTCTGCTGTCTGGAAGAATCCAAAGTATTTGCACTCTAAACTTCACTTTAATGTTCTTGTAGCGAGTGCAGATTTAGCGGGGATGCACAGAAGCGATATATCGCTGCGGGTGATTGGTGCATTGTTTCAATGCTCAGAATATTTTCGGAATTTTTAATACAGTTCTGTTACTATATGAAAGAAAATTAGTACATAAATATATCCGGCACATTATTTTCTCAATCCCGATAGAGGCTTTTGAGTTTACTCCACAGGATATATGCAACAGATGAGGAGGTGCCTCAATGGCACAGAAGGTTCGCATCATCCTTGAAGACGATCTCGACGGCGGCCCCGCAGACGAAACTATCCGTTTTGGCCTGGACGGCGCTCACTACGAAATCGATCTGTCCTCCGCAAACGCAGCTCGCCTGCGTGACGCTATCCGCCCCTTCGTAGCGAAGTCCCGCCGCGTGCAGGGCACCGCTGCCCAGCGCACCCGTGCTCCCCGTGGCACCGCTGCTCCGGTTAAGCGCAACCCCGAGACCGCAGCAATCCGCGAATGGGCTAAGGCTAACGGCCACAAGGTTTCTGACCGTGGCCGCATCCACCAGGATGTTCAGGACGCATACTACGAAGCAATGAAGGCTCAGGGCTAAAGGCTCTCAGTATTCACGTTGTCGGAGGGTTTAGTGCTTTAGGGTTCTAATCCTCCGGGCGCTAAAGGCGGATGGTGTTCTCACTGTCCGCCTTTAGTTTTGCCCCGGTATTTCTTGATATGAGTTGCATATCTGCTGGGGGTGGTGGGGTGTTTTTATATCACCCACCCCAATTAACTATTTACATGTAAAATATATTGATCCTTTGCTGATGCCCGCTTCTGAATTATTAGGAGGAAGATCCGAGAATCGGATGCGCAATATGGTGTCGAGTTCAGGCTCCCCATTTAGATTTCATGCATCGGCAGGAACACTAAAGGTAATGGTGCATTAATCTCTTCAAAGCGGGGGATATGCACTGTGATATTCATGCGATCGTTGCGTTGGGTATTCCATCGAAGGGGCTGGAATGTACTGACTGAAATTTTCGAATAATTGGGAGCCCTGCATCTTCGGTGGGGCTTTCAGAACTTACGGATTATCTCTTGATGGGGCGCCGAAATGATGCGGGAATTATCCGGAAAATAAGCGCCGCGTTATCCGGCAAATATTTTTTGCGAATTATTGAAATTTCTCACTTAAACATATAAATTTTTAAAAATTTCTGCAATATATTCATGCACGTGCAGGAAACAAGCGGTTTAGGTGTTGGTCTATGTGGGTTCTTGTGTGTTCGCCCCTCCCGCAAACCCTCGTATCGGCACCGTAGACCCTCGGAACCCACTTGTAGCACCTGTCCGCGGTACATCCGACGGCAATATGCGCACACTCTGCACAGGAAACCCCGGGAAAAGCAGCCAACCCCGGGAAAAGCAGCTAGGACCGGCAAAAGTAGCTAGCCCCGGCAAAAACAGCTGGCCTCGGGAGAAGCAGTCAGCACCGACAAAAACAGCTAGCACCGACCTGGCGGCACCCATCCACCTTCAGGTAGGCTCACCTGCGTGAGCTAGACCCCTCAAAACTACCCCTGCACCCCGCCAGAAGCCCCGAAACCGCGCCTAAAACGCCCCGAACAGCTCATCTGTTCTCTTGATGGCGAACAGACGCCCATCAGCCCGCCCTTTCAGCCGCGCTCAACGTACTCTTGTATCAATAGGAAAATGCAAGGAGTGCGTAAATGTTTGAACGCTTTACCGATCGAGCTCGGCGTGTTGTGGTGCTTGCCCAGGAAGAGGCACGCATGCTCAACCACAACTATATCGGTACCGAACACCTTCTGCTCGGTCTGATTCACGAGGGCGAAGGCATCGGTGCCCGCGCCCTGGAATCATTGGGCGTTACCCTGAACGCAGTACGTGAGCAGGTTCAGGACATCGTCGGCCCCGGCCCCCAGGCGCCTAACGGCCATATCCCCTTCACCCCGCGTGCGAAGAAGGTTCTCGAACTGTCCATGCGCGAGGCTATTCAGCTGAACCACGGCTACATCGGCACCGAACACATCCTGCTGGGCATGGTTCGTGCAAACGAGGGCGTGGCAAACCAGGTGCTGGTCAAGCTGGGCGCTGAGCCCGCTGCCGTGCGCCAGGCTGTTATGGACCTGATTTCCGGCTACCCCGGTAACAACTCTGGCGATAAGGAAACCGCCGGCGTGGGTGCAGGTAACTCTCGCGAAGGCACTCCCGCGGGTTCGACCATCCTGGATCAGTTCGGCCGCAACCTCACCGCAGCAGCGCGTGAGGGCGAGCTGGACCCGGTCATCGGCCGCCACAAGGAGATGGAACGCGTCATGCAGGTCCTCTCCCGCCGTACTAAGAACAACCCCGTGCTGATTGGTGAGCCCGGCGTCGGTAAGACCGCCGTCGTGGAGGGCCTGGCACAGGCTATCGTGCACGGTGACGTTCCCGAAACCCTCAAGGACAAGCACCTGTACACCCTGGACCTCGGCTCCCTGGTCGCAGGTTCGCGCTACCGCGGTGACTTCGAAGAGCGCCTGAAGAAGGTCCTGAAGGAAATCCGCTCCCGCGGCGACATCATCCTGTTCATTGACGAGATTCACACCCTCGTTGGTGCAGGTGCCGCAGAGGGCGCGATTGACGCTGCCTCCATCCTCAAGCCCATGCTGGCTCGAGGCGAACTGCAGACCATCGGTGCAACCACCCTGGACGAATACCGCAAGCACATTGAGAAGGACGCCGCTCTGGAGCGCCGCTTCCAGCCGATTCAGGTTGAGGAGCCCTCTCAGGAGCTTGCCGTGCAAATCCTCAAGGGTGTGCGCGATAAGTACGAGGCGCACCACCGCGTCACCATTACCGACGAGGCCATTGAGACTGCCGTGAACCTTGCGGCACGCTACATCTCTGACCGCTTCCTGCCGGATAAGGCTGTCGACCTGATTGACGAGGCGGGCGCACGTCTGCGCATCAAGCGCATGACCGCACCCCCGGAAATCAAGCTGCTCGACGAGAAGGCAGCCAAGTTGCGCCAGCAGAAGGAAGACGCCATCAACTCCCAGGATTACGAGAAGGCCGCAGGCCTGCGTGATCAGGAGCAGAAGGTCCTGGCTGAGAAGGAAGAAGCCGAGAAGGCATGGCGCGAAGGCGGCGACGCATTCGGCACCGTGACCCCCGAGGTTATTTCTGAGGTTCTGGCCGCTTCCACCGGTGTTCCGGTCTACAAGATCACCGAGGAAGAGTCCAGCCGCCTGCTGACCATGGAGCAGGAGCTCCACAAGCGCGTTATCGGCCAGGAGCACGCTATTGCGGCACTGTCCCGCGCTATCCGCCGTACCCGCGCAGGTCTGAAGGACCCGCGCCGCCCCGGTGGTTCGTTCATCTTCGCCGGCCCGACCGGTGTGGGTAAGACCGAGCTTGCCAAGGCTCTTGCCGAGTTCCTGTTCGGCGATGAGGATTCGCTCATCACCCTGGATATGTCCGAGTACCAGGAGAAGCACACCGTCTCCCGTCTGTTCGGTGCGCCTCCCGGCTACGTTGGCTACGATGAGGGCGGCCAGCTGACCGAGAAGGTCCGCCGCAAGCCCTTCTCCGTGGTCCTGTTCGACGAGGTTGAGAAGGCTCATGCCGACCTGTTCAACTCGCTGCTGCAGATCCTGGAAGACGGTCGCCTGACCGACTCGCAGGGTCGCGTGGTGGACTTCAAGAACACCGTCATCATCATGACCACCAACCTGGGCTCGCGTGACGTGAACCGCCGCATCCCGGTTGGTTTCCAGGCGATGGATGACACCGCAGCCGACTACGAGCGCATGCAGGCACGCGTGATGGAGAACCTCAAGGAGCACTTCCGCCCCGAGTTCCTGAACCGTGTGGATGACATCATTGTCTTCCCGCAGCTCTCCGAGTCTGAGATTCTGCAGATCGTGGACCTGTTCGTGGGTCGCCTGGCTAAGCGTCTGGCGGAGCAGGATATGTCCATTGAGCTGACTAATGCTGCGAAGGTTCTCATGGCGGCTAAGGGTTACGACCCGTCCATGGGTGCTCGTCCGCTGCGCCGCGAGATGCAGCGCAACATTGAGGACGCCCTGTCTGAAAAGATCCTCTTCGGCGACATCAAGCCCGGTGAGAAGATCACCGTGGACGTTGAGGGCGAGGGCGACTCCGCGAAGTTCGTCTTCTCTTCTCAGCCGATGAAGGAGCTGGCTCTGGACTCGGTGCAGGAGCTGAACGAGGGCGAGTCTTCCGAGGCTCCCGCTGAGACTCCCGCAGCTGAGGCACCTGCCGCTGAGGGTCAGGGCAACGACTAGGCTCTGGAATAAGCTCTAGGTAGCTAGGCTTTAGCGCACTAAACGCCTGTGGGGCGGTACCGGAATCATCCGGTGCCGCCCCACAGGCGTTTCTATGCTTTTGGGAGGCTCCAGGAGCTCCTCTGCGGCGGGTACTAGAGCGAGACGAGCACACTATCGCCCTGCGTGACTTCGCGGGCGAGAGAGTCCGCCAGCAGCCCCGCGTAGCAGCGCTGCAGCTGCTCGGTGGCGGGGGAGAGGGCGTACAGCGCCTTCAGTGGACGATGCACCGCGGCGGGTGCATCAGCCGGGAACGTAAAGTCTGGCGAAGAGGCTGCAACGGGTGAAGAGGTCGTATCGCCAGCCGAGGCTACACCCGCACCTACTCCCGCACCCAGGATGAGCTCGCGATTCACCGGCTCATGTGCCGCACGCAGCACCGCCATGACCGCACCGCGCACCTGGCGGTCCGTGCCGTGCCAACTCTGGCCCTTGGGGGTGTAGTCCGCCTCCGGCTTGCCCGCCGCAACCCAGGCGCACAGATCCTCCACCGGGCACAGTTCGCAGGTCGGGGACTTTGCCGTGCAGACCAGCGCACCGAGCTCCATGGTCGCCGCATTCCACAGGCAGGAGGTGGGGGTATCGGCGGGCATGAGCGCCTCCGCCAGGCGAGTCTCAGCCGCCGTCAACGAACGCGAGGGTAGCGCCTTACCGGATACCGCACGGGCGTGCACGCGGCGGATATTCGTATCAATGACCGTGGCGCGCAGACCGAACGCGAACACGCTAATCGCCGCCGCCGTGTAAGAACCTACGCCCGGCAGAGCCAGCAGCTCCTCGTAGTCGGCGGGAACCTTACCGCCGTGCTGCTCCACAATCGCCACAGCGGCACCGTGCAGACGCTGCGCGCGGCGCGGGTAACCCAGGCGGCCCCAGGCGCGCACCGCCTCCGAGGCGGGCTCGGCGGCAAGGTCGGCGGGGGTGGGCCAGCGGCGCATCCACTCCTCCCACACGGGTAGAACGCGTTTGACGGGGGTCTGCTGCAGCATAAACTCGCTGACCATCACGCCCCAGGGGGTGCACTCGTCGCGGCGCCACGGAAGGTCGCGTGCCTGGTCGAGGAACCACTGGTTGATGCGTTGGTGAAGCGCTTCAACATTAGTTCCTTCAGGGAGGTGTTGGGTAGGGGTGGATGCTTCTGTGGTCATCCGAAAAGCCTACGCCACAGGGCATATATTCCCAAAACTGCATGAACAGAGTTCACTGTGATTCTCAGGGTTAAACCCGGTATCCTTAAGAGTATGTCTGAAAATGGTCCCGTTCTGCCTCCCGAAGTCTACCGCCGCCGTCGCATCGTGGCGGTTATTGCTCTGCTCGCTGTCATTCTGCTGTTGGTCGCTGGCGTGACCTCCATGGTCGGCATGATTAACGGCAAGAAGGACGCCACTGTAGCCTCCACCGCGACGCCTTCCGGCGCGCCCTTCCAGAGCTTCAGCGCTCGCCCCTCCGAAACTGCTTCGGCCACCCCGTCCGCTAGCGCGACTGCCTCTGCAACCGCGTCGGCTACTGCTTCGGCAACCCCCTCGGTGACCGCTTCTGCGGCACCCACTGCAAGCGTGACCACCGCCGCGGCAACCCCTGCGGCAACCACCCCCGCGGCGACCCCGACTACCCCCGCACCCTCGGTGACCACTGCGGCTGTTGTTGCGGCGTGCACCGCGAACGACCTGAAGGTGACCGTCACCCCCACGAAGCGTACCTTCGCAGCCGGTGAGCAGGTGTCCTTCCACGTGACCTACACGAACTCCTCGAAGACCCCCTGCGCTGTGGGTGGCGAGGGCGCGAACACCGGCGTGGACCTGAACATCACCTCCGGTGCGGCTCAGGTGTACACCCGCAGCCTGTGCGCGGCGACCGCCGTTCAGAAGTCTGAGGTGGCCGCAGGTGCCGAGGGCGCAACCGACCTGGCGTGGGACCGTAAGATCAACGTGCTGGGTTGCTCCTCCGCTTCGGCCGCTCAGAAGGGTTCCTACTGGGCTGCGGTGACCGTCAATGGTGTGAGCTCGGCTCCGGTGAACTTCGTGATTCAGTAGTTCACTTCTATAGTTTTCGCCCCCGTGCGGGCGTGAGAAGCCCCCGTGCGGGCGTGAGAAGCCCCCGTGCTGGATGTTCTTCCGGCGCGGGGGCTTCTCGTATGAGCTTTTGTCTGGCTATTACTTGGAGGCGCGGGGCTTGGCGAAGCGGCGCTCGCCCAGGTACCCGAGCAGGCTACCGAATGCGGTCCATTGCAGTGCCGCCAGCAGCAGGGTGGACAGGTCGGTCACCTCAAAAGAATTGGGGATGACCTTGAACCACAGTAGCGGCAGGTAAATCAGGAACAGAATGGGGGACGCCCACACAAAGAACGGGACGGGGCGTTTGGTCGACGGATACTTGGTTTGTGAGTACGACATTGTGACCTCCTTGGGGTGTCAAGGTGCGGAGAAAACTCCGCTGTCACTGCATCATAAGCGCAAAAATATTCTCCGGGGGGGGGGATTACGCGCCGCTGACTTAGAGATATTTCTCCAGGCTGCTCTCCGCCATGCGGGAGAGCTGCTCACGCACTGTGCGGGCACGAGCCTCACCCACACCGTCCACAGCGCGCAGGTCTTCAAGGGACGCCGCCATGAGTGCCTGCAGGCTACCAAAGCGCTCCACCAGACGCTCAGAAATAGCGTTCGGGATGCTCGGAATACCGGCGAGCAGACGGAAACCGCGCGGCTGCAGGGGGAACTCCAGGTCCGGGTTCTCACCAAAGCCGACGGTGCGGGCAATCGTGCGCAGATCCACGATGTCCATATCGTCCAGGTTCTGAAGCGCCTCAACGCCGGCGGTAATCAGCTCGTCGTTCACCTCGGGCAGGTAGTCGCGCAGGATCAGGTCGCTGGCGGTCATCTCGGGGGCGCGCAGCTCCTCCAGCTGCAGGGCAATCAGGCGGCCGTGCACGCCGAGCTCCAGCACGTAGTGGCTGACCTCGCGGATAATGCGGTTCACCATCTCCATGCGCTGCAGGGTCATCGCCACGTCGCTCAGGGAAACGTTCGACTCAATCTCCTGGGAGGAGAGGTTGGAGAGCACCGAACGCAGACGCTTCTTATAGCTTTCAAGGGTCTGAATCGCCTGGTTTGCGCGAGCCATCAGGTACTGGCTGTCCTCAACCATGTAGCGGGTGCCGTCAACGTACACCGAAATCACGGACATCGACGCGCTCACCGAAATCACCGGGAAACCGGTCTGAATCGCGGTGCGCTCGGCGGTGCGGTGGCGGGTGCCGGACTCGTTCGTTTCAATGGAGGCGTCCGGCATGAGCTGCACGCCGGCGTGCAACAGGCGGGTGGCGTCGCGGTCGCAGATGATAGCGCCATCCATCTTCGCCAGCTCGCGCAGGCGGGTTGCCGAGAACTCAGTGTCGATGTTGAAACCGCCCGAGGACAGGGAGGATACGGTGCGGTCGGATCCGAGTACGATGAGTGCGCCCGTACGGCCACGCATGATGCGTTCCAGGCCCTCGCGGAGCTCGGTGCCGGGGGCGATTCGGGCGATAGTTTTAAGCAATAGGTCACTATAATTCATCTGCACGAAAACCATTGTACCCGTAAGGGTGGTTATTGAGCCAGGTCAGGGGCGGAACGGCGGGCTAAAGTGCCTCAAAAACGAACGGATATTCTCGATATTTATACGGGAGTGCACCGGGCTAAACTATCTGCGTTTAAGAGTAAAAATGCGTTCTGTGGCACCCCATTTCGCCGTGACCAAACACCGCGCACCATATCGCCCAAGACCCTAAAATAGACCCATGACCGCGCGTACGAAAAACACCAAAACCGCACCCGCCTACCGCTGCACCGAATGCGGCTGGACCACCGCCAAATGGGTAGGCCGCTGCGGCGAATGCCAAACCTGGGGCACCGTCGAAGAAGCCGCCGGGGGCACCCGCGCGCGCACCCGCGCCGCATCCAGCGTGCAGAAACCCGCCCAGCCCATCGCAGAAGTCGACTCGCGCGTAGCCGCCTACATGAGCACCGGAAACCCCGAATTTGACCGCGTGCTCGGCGGCGGACTCGTACCCGGCGCGGTCATCCTCATGGCGGGCGAACCCGGCGTGGGCAAATCCACCCTGTTGCTGGATGTCGCCGCCACCTTCGCGCGCGGCACCGCCGGGATCGCGGGGCAGCAGGGGGTGCAGAATATCGCGCCCCAGCCGCCGCGCCCGGTCCTGTACATTACCGGCGAGGAATCCGCCGCGCAGGTCAAGCTCCGCGCCGACCGCATCCGCGCCATCGCGGACACCCTCTACCTGACCAGCGAAACCGACCTCGGCACCGCCCTGGCGCATATTGAGCAGATCAACCCCTCCCTGCTGGTCATTGACTCCGTGCAGACCCTCGCCTCCGCGGAAGTTGAGGGTAGCGCCGGCGGTGTGACCCAGGTGCGTGAGGTTGCCGCCTCCGTGATTGCCGCGGCTAAGGAACGCAACATGTGCACCCTGCTCGTGGGTCACGTGACTAAGGAAGGCACCATCGCGGGCCCGCGCCTGCTTGAGCACCTGGTGGACGTGGTCTGCCAGTTCGAGGGCGATAAGCACTCGAATATCCGCATGCTGCGCGCGATTAAGAACCGCTTCGGACCCACCGATGAGGTGGGCTGCTTCGACATGCACGAGGACGGCATCGCGCCCGTGCTGGACCCCTCCGGCATGTTCGTTTCAAGTACCCCGCACCCGGTGGCGGGCACCTGCGTGACCGTCACGATGGAGGGCCGCCGACCCCTGCTCGCGGAGGTACAGGCGCTACTGGATCAGGCGGTGGCGCCCGCCCCTCGCCGTACCGTCTCGGGCCTGGATTCGGCGCGTATTCAGATGCTGCTGGCGGTACTGCAGCGCCGCGCCGGGCTGAACGTGGGCAAGCTCGACTGCTACGTCTCCACGGTGGGCGGCGCAAAAATTGCCGAGCCCGCCGCCGACCTGGCGTGCGTCATGGCGCTTGCCTCAGCGGCACAAAATAAGCCGCTACCGCGCAAGCTCGCGGTCTTCGGTGAAGTCGGTCTGGCCGGTGAGGTGCGTGCTGTGCCGGGCATCCGCCAGCGCATTGCGGAGGTGGGCCGCCTGGGCTTCACGCACGTGTTGGTGCCCGCCTCCCCGACCGGTGTGGGGGACGTGCCCGAGGGGGTCACCGTGCGTGAGGTAACCACCCTGGGTGAGGCGCTCGCGCTGCTCTTCCCGCAGAAGTAACCACCCGCGCATCAACAGCATAGAGATAGCGGAGGAGGGGGCTCCCGGCTGGCGTGAATACCGGCCGGGAGCCCCCTCCGTTGCGTCTTGATGGGTTGCCGCTGACCCCGCTAGAAACCCTCCAGAAACCCGCTAGGAGGAGCGGCTCTCCTCCTCGTTCTCGTGCAACATGATGTTGATCGAGCGGGTGTTGAGCTTGTTCGTGTGGTGGGTGTTCACCGCGCTATCGGTCACGTCATCAACCACCGTGGAGTCGTCCATGTCAGCGTCAACAATCGGGATTGCCGAGGTGCGTGGTGCATGCTTCGTGACCGCCTCGCCCAGGGGCACCAGAACCGCCACGGCGTCCTTGTGGGACATGCCGGTCGCCTCCAAAAAGTCGACCACAATCAGGCGGAGCATCAGCACCAGCGACTCGCCCTCAAAGGTCGCCACACCCATGGTGCGCGGCTCGAGGGTGCCGGCAAGCTTGATCATGCGTTCGCGTGCCTCCATCATGTAGTGCTCGCGTTCGCCTTCCGTCGGTGCAGACATGCCCAGGCCGAGGCTCTGCGCTGCCAACGACAGCTCGGTCAGCGCGTCACTGAGTGAAAGCTGCGCGGCAGTTCGTAGCTGCACGTGGTGAATCGTGGACGCCATGCGGCGGTTGAGCACGCGGTCGTTACGAATCGCCAAATCCACCGCGGCGAGGGTCTTCGCCATGCGCGCCAGCTCGCCCTTGCTCTTGCGGCTATTCCAGGACAGCTCGCTCATGCCCTGCGCGGTAATCAGGTCACCGCGGCATGCATCGTAGAGCGGCTGCAGGGCGCGCGCATCGAGCAGGCTCTGGTACGCCTTGTTGTAATCGTAGTAGCGGATTGCCTCGGAGGAGAGCTGGAAAACCTTCGCGAACGCATCCATGAGAGCCTGCGCGCGGGCACGCGGGTTCTTACGCGGGTCGCGCGGCATCAGATACATCGCGAGGAACGCGAACGCGCCACCGACGATACCGTCAAAACTGCGGGTGAACGCATCGTCAGGTACGGGCAGCAGCAACGTGAAACAGGCCTGGAAGCTGAGCTGAATCGTAAAAATAATGCCCTTATCAATAAATCGGGCAATAATCACGGTCAAGAAAAGCACCACTGCCGCCTGCCAGGTACCGTGACCGAGCAGGATCAGCAGAAGGTCGCCAATGAGAATGCCGAGGGTCACGCCGAAGGAGACCTCAAGGATTCGGCGGGAATGCTTAGCACCGCTTACATAGCCGAGGGATACGAGGGCAGCCACCGGCGCGAAAATGGGCTCGTGGTGGCCCAGGACGCGCTCAGCGAAAAGCCAAGCGCCCATAGACGCCGCAACAATCTGCACAGACTGAAAGAAGTCTGCTCGGACTCGGTGAATACCCTCATGAATGAACTGTCGGGTGTTCTGTTCAGTAGTGCGTAGAATGTCTGCGAATCGTGCCATGGGCACCATCATACCGGCGCACATGCGGTGCACAAGGGGGTAGGGGAGTGTTGGGTTGAAGTGTGAGAGACCCCGCGCCCCGAACCCCGCTTAGCGCCTCGGCTTGGGCGGTTTTGCGTGCCGAAACCTCAGCTTGCGTGCCGAAACCTCAGTGCAAGGGGCTTAGCCGCGAATCTAGCCGCGGAGGCGGCGCGCCACCCTCGCCAGCAGACCCGGCTGGGCGGGATGCGCCTCGGCGGGTGCTTCAGAATAAGCCTCAACGGTGACGGGGCGCGTCTGTTCTGCACCGTGCGCCCCGTGAATACCGTGCGCGCTGTACCCGCCACCGATTGTGCGGGCGCGCTCGAGCTGCCGGCGGTGCTCGGCATCCCAGGAATGCGCCCGGTCAGACATCGCCCACTCGAACCCCGCGGTGAGGGAGGTTTCGGTGAAGAGCTCGCGGGCGGCACGGACGGTCGCACCCAGCGGCTCGGGGAGCGCCGGAACCTGCTCCACGGCGGGGAAGGGCGCGGGTGCCTCTACTTCGTCCAGCTTTTCTGCGCCAGATGCAAGAATCTGCGCCAGCAGGTAGGCACGTTCGGCTCGCAGAACCTCCAGCAGCTCGGTGCGGCGCGCATCCGATGTCACCGCCGCGTGTCGCAGGGCGGCGGCAACCATCAGCTCGGGAACACCACCGGCGAGCATGCCCAACGGCAGGGTGAACTCGCCCAGCCCGTACAGGCTCAGGGCGCCGCCCACGCGCATCTGCGTGAAGGCATCCGGCACGAGGGCAAGCACGGGAATACCCGCCGCGGCGGAGAACACCGCCGGGTGGTAGCGGCTGGTCAGAGTAAACGCCGCCGCACGGTGCACGGCGATGCTCTGGTCGGCGTGCAGAATCGGTAGCAGGGTCGCCGGGGTGGATGGGCTGAGCCGCTCGGCGATGCGCTGGTGCGCCTGAATATCGCCGCTTGTCGGGTCCTGCGGGTCACCGTAGTGGCTCAGGAAAACGGGTGCGTAGCCGTGTTCGCGCCACATGCCGTCGAGTAGGCGCGCAATCTGCTGCGCCTGCTGGTTGGTGCATTCGTTGACGGTTACGCAGACGTAGTGCTCCGGCAGCTCATCAAGCGCCTGACCTGCAGAAATACCCTCCGCATAGTGCAGGGTACGCGCTGGGGAAGCCACCGGGTAGTCGGTGGCGTCGTCCACGCTCAGGCGCGCGTCAATACCCCGCTCACGGCACCAAGCGAGGGAAGAACGTTCACGCACCGTCACCGAGCGGGCGGTGCGCAGCATGCGCTCTAGAACCTGCGCGTCCTCGGGGCTGAGGACCGGGCCCAGGGACTGACCGGTCACGTACACGGGCACGCCCGCATGCTCGGCGGCACGCACCGCGGCGGCACGTTCGTAGAGCAGCCAACCGTAACGGGAGTTGAGGTTACCGCCGCCGGAGACCACGATCGCATCCATTGCGGCGATGGAGTCCGCGAACTCCACCATGCGCTCAACGGTCTGCTCCAGCGGATGCAACACCTCGGGCAGCGCCTGCACCTGCGGTAACGCCACCAGCTCGGTAACGGAGGGGCGCTCTCGGTCGGCGTGCAGCTCCGTCAGGACGCACTCGAACGCCGCGAGGGTCAGCTCGCGTTCAGCCGGCGCCCAGGGGAAGAGGAAAAACGGCAGGTACTCGTAGGGCGCGCCCGCCTCATGCTGTGCCGCCTCATGATTCACCGCTGCGCCAATATAGCGCGCCGAATGGCCCACATCGCGGGTCATGAGGGTGACCGCCGCGCCGCCTTCGGAAAGCGCCTGAGCGCTCGCAATGGTCATGGCTTCGTCGCCCACGTGGTAGGTGTGCTGGCCGATATCGCCAATGACGAGCACGCGCGGTGCTTCAGTAACGGGCAGTGCTGTAGAAGAATGATTGTTCTCTGTCATGGCTATGCGCCCTTCTGATCTGCCGACTCAGCCTCAGCACCGCGACGAACTAGGGAACGCTTCGCCAAGGAACGCAGCGCGCGGCCCGGGGTGCGCAGGTGCTTCAGAACCCGCAGACGCTCCTCAATAGCCTGCTGGCGGTTCTCAATAGACTGCTGACGGGCCTCGATACGTTCCAGGCGGCTCTCAATGGAGCGCAGAATATCTAGGGATTCGCGGGTCAGATCGTGCCCGTCAATCACGCGACGCTCCAGGTCAGCCGCCAAATGCGCCTGATACAGGTACGCACCGGGTCGGGCACCCGCCTGCAGATCCTCGCGGATAGCGCGGGCGCGCACCAGCGAATCGAAGCGGGCGTGATCAGCCTGACGTTTCACGCTATTCGCCTCGGCACCTTCTGCGTCGGGGCGTAGCGACCAGTACGCCAGCGGCTCATCCACCAGCAGAATATCCGCAACGGAGGCGGCACGCATGTTGAACTCCCAGTCGCCGACCACCGGCAGGGACTCATCGTAGAAACCGACCAGCTCGTGTAGGCTGCGGCGGTAGAGAATACCGATCGGCACGGCACGGTTCGTGCGGAAGAGGAACTGCAAACCCATGCCGGGCAGGCCGTCGTGGAAAATACGCTCCTCGTACACCTCAAACTCGCCGTCGGCGTTCTCGCGTTCGTACCGCTCCACAATGCGGGTGGTGCACATGAGCGCGCCGCTCTCTTCGAGCGCCGCGACGGTGCGTTCCAGGAACTCGGGTGCCCACAGGTCGTCGTCATCGTGAATCGCCACGTACTTGGAGGTGGTCGCCGCCAAACCGGCGTTGGATGCCGCCTCCATGTTGCCGCCGGCGGTGGTCAGCAGCTGCACGCGACCGGAACCCAGCGGGGATGCCTCAATGACGGTGCGGGTTGCCTGCTCGTCGCCACCGTCGTTGATCACGCAGACCGTGTAGTCGGTGAAGGTCTGCTGCGCAATATTCTCCAGGGCGCGGCTCAAGAAGCGGGGGCGGTCCTTCGTGCGGACCAGAATAGCTACGGTAGGAGAAGACATAACCACAATCAGTCGAGGGTGAGTGGGCGCGTGCCAGCCCAAGAACTCAACCCATTATGAGGGTGTGCACTGTTCAGACTCAACCCGCCGCCCGGCTATCCCGCGGCAGTGAGCATGCAGGGGCATGCACCGCCGCTAAAAACTAGCTGATGGATTGTAGCGCCACCATCGCCAGCACACCGAGCACAAAGCACGCCGGAATGGTTACCAGCCACACCAGAAGAATCTGCAGAACAATCCTGGACTTCAACGCGTTAAAACGCTGGTTCACGCCCGCGCCGAGCGCCGATGCAGTCGCCAGGTGCGAGGAGGAGAACGGCACCTGCAGCAGGAAGTAGCCGAGCACCTGAACCACCGCGGTCGTGCCCTGAGCGACCGCGCCACGGAACGGGTCTAGGCGGACCATCTTGTAGGCGAAGGTGTAGCCGATGCGGCGGCCACCGGTCAGCGTACCGGCACCCAGGCTGAGGGCAATAATGAGGGTGCCCAGCAGCATCCCGCCCCAGGTGAGGGATTGAATCAGCGCCGGATCCATGATGCGTTCGCTCAGTAGCGCCCACAGCAGCAGGTACAGGTAGCCGGTCTGCAGACCGTGCAGCAGAGAGATTGCGGAGGCAGATACCGCCAGCACCTCACGGGCGCGCTGATTCACCAGGCGCGGGTTGTGCCCCACCACCAGCCGGTAGAACGGCACCACCATCAGCCAGGACAGCAGAAAAATGAGCGGCGGCAGGTAGAAAAGCGGCAGTAGGGTCGCCCCAAAAATATGCGGCAGGAAGGCGAGGGAACCGAATCCTTCAGCGCCGTCCTCGAGTTTCGTCTGGGTCCACCAGCTCACACCCGCGAGGGCGCCCACCAGCGCGTGGGTCGAGGAGGAAGGCAACCGCAGGAACCAGGTGAGCACACCCCAAATAGCGCAGACCAGCAGCGCCGCAACGATGCCGTTCAGGCCGGTGGTACCCTCCGGGGCACTCACCCACGAGGCGGAATACTCACCGAGCAGCAGGAACGCACCGACCACACCAAGCACGTTGAAGAGCGCGGCAAGGTACAGGGCGGAGCGCTCGCCGAGGGCGCGGGTACGCACCGGAACAGCGACGGCGTTTGAGGCGTCGTGCACACCGGTCACGTAGACCGCGGCAATGAAGGCACAACAGGCTAGAAGACCCAGGAGCATTAGGATTCCTGAACGATAATGCGGCCGATCTCGGCGGACACATCACGCATAGCGTTGGAGGCGGCGGTCAGCTGCGCCAGGAAGGTGGCGTAGCGGCGGTACCGTTCGGGGGTGTAGCGTTCGGCAATGTACGCGTCGTATTCTTCGGCGGTGCGCAGCGCCTGGCGGGAGATGCGCAGCATGTCCATCCAGTAGTTGTCGAGGCCGCGAATGTCGGCGAGTTTGGGGATGACGGCGGCGGTCAGCACCGCCTGACGCTGAATAATGTCCAGGATCGAGGTGATGTGCGTAGCGAAGCCGTCAATGCTGTGCAGGGACAGCACGTGCGCGGCGCTGGTGAGCTTCTCAACGGCGTTGGTGAGCTTGCGTGCCAGCGTGTACAGGTCTTCACGCGGGATCGGTGGGGAGAAGGAGCTACGCACCTCGGTGAGGGTGCGGAACAGCAGGTTCGTGGAGTCCGCCTCGTGGGTGAGCATGCGTTCGAAGAGTTCGGGGTACTCCGCGACGGGGGAGCCGACCATTTCAGAGAGCAACGCGGCGGCCTCACCGACCTGCGCTGAAATTTCAGCGAGGGAGGCGAGGGATTCGTTAGCGTGGGGAAAAAGTCGGTGCAGCATAGTTCCCAGTCTAACCAGTATCGGGGGTTGCGGGTGCGCGCAGCTCGGGGGTATCTCACGGGGCACACGGTTTTTATGCGCAATCGCGCCGAGCTGACGGCTGCTTCTAGACGGGGTTTTAAACGAAAAACGGTGGGGGTCGATTTCTCGACCCC
Source organism: Rothia sp. HMSC069C04 (assembly GCF_001812895.1). Lineage (NCBI taxonomy): Bacteria > Bacillati > Actinomycetota > Actinomycetes > Micrococcales > Micrococcaceae > Rothia > Rothia sp. HMSC069C04. Next base: position 21,052 of record NZ_KV810719.1, on the reverse strand, counting down.
CACCGGAACGTTTAGGGATGTCGGGTTGGGAGCGCCTCTCGGCGGAAGGCCGCTCGAAGCGGCTAAAGATTTGGAGCCCGGGGCTACCTATTAGCAACCCGACATCTTGTAATTATTATCCACCCGCACCCGGTGCAGAGTCAATCGGAAACAGGCTTTTCAGGCCTTTGCGGCCCAATGTGGAACCTGTGCCAATTCGCGGCACGAACCCGTATTTTTAGGTGCTCAAACGTTGCAGAAGACTAAAATGCTTCGAGGTTGGGTTGCGATTTTTCCTGCGCAGAATCAGCCCCGGAACCCCCGTTAGCCTGTTAACTAGCCTCAACGGCGCGCAGCTGGGCGGCGACCGCCTCCAAATCGTGCGCAATCTGCTCCATCTGCTGTGCCTGACGCGGCATACGAGCGCGACGCTCCACCGCCTCACGCTTCACCTCGTGGCTACCCGGAACCGCACCATCCTGTCCGGCAGAGCGCGCATAATCGGTACGAATACCCAACGCCACCACGTGCGCAAACGCGGCGCAGCGTTCCATCGCAATATCCATATCGCCGGTGTACAAGCCCGCCAGAATCTCATCAATCGTGCGGACCACCTCCTCGGCACTCGGCGGGTCGGGAACACCCGCCACCACGTGCGAACGGTAATCCTCTGCCATGCCCAGCTCGAAGGCGCGGCTCACCCCGCGCGGCGAACGGTGCACCGTATCCCGCAGCCAGTACATGCGCCACAGCGCACCCGGCAGGGAGTGGGCGCTCGCGTGGGACCAGAGTTCGGCGAGCATTTCGATACCGTAGTCGTCGGTGAAGCTGACGAGCCGCTCGGTCATCTGCTCGTCGGTGCCGCGTCCGCGCATCAGCAGGATACGTGCGGAGGCGTGTGCCGCCTCTTCGCGTGCGGCGGGGTCCATGCCGCCTTCGTGGCGTTCAAACTTTTCGGCGGAGTAGAGGACGGGTCGGTGGTGGGTTCGGTGTCGGGTGCGCCCGGAGGCGCTGGGTGATGATGCGGGTGTAGACATAGGATTTTCCAGTGTACCGCCACTGCGCTGGGGTCGGTAGTGTATAGTATTTCTATCTGCACACTTTCAATTTTGTGTGGATGGAGCGCCTTTAGCTCAGTCGGTAGAGCTACGGACTTTTAATCCGCAGGTCGTGGGTTCGAGCCCCACAGGGCGCACTAGCCGACCCGTCGCCTCCCGCATTGCGGGGGTCGGCGGGTTTTTGCGTCTTCACCCTCATGCGCGTGGTCTTACCTCGTGCCTATCCCGTGTGGTGGGGCGTGTCCTGCCGGGTTCGCCTGGCAGTTTTGATTTGTGTACGTTGACCCGAAAAGATGAGGAAACCCGTGAGCGTCACCATTAAGAACCCCGAAGAGATCACGATTCTTGCCACTGGCGGCACGATTGATAAGTTCTATTCGGTGGCGGGCACCATGGATATTGGTGAGCCTGCCGCTAAGGATCTGCTGGACCGTGTGATTACCGATATCCGTTTTGATATTCGCCCGCTGATTGGCAAGGACAGCCTGGACATGACCGATGAGGATCGTGCCGAGCTGACCGAGGCGCTGAACGCTGTCACTAACGACCAGGTGCTCATCACTCACGGTACTGACACCATGCCGGAGACTGCCCGCTACCTGGTGGAGCACGCCGACCTGGGCGATAAGGTTGTGGTGCTGACCGGTGCGATGCAGCCCGCCGTGATGGCTCGTTCGGATGCAGGCTTCAACCTGGGTGCCGCTATTGCCGCCCTGAATCTGCTGGAGCCGGGTGTGTACATCAGCATGAGCGGTCGTATTTTCCCTGCTGAGAGCGTGCGTAAGGACCGTTCGCGCGGCATTTTTGAGGGCTAGGATGGCTGATTCCGCTCGTATGCGGCGGGGTGAACCGGTTTCTGCCGCTGAGCTTGCGCCGGTTGAGGGCTCCTCGGATCTTGTGCCGCAGGAGCATATGTCGCAGGCGCAGCTTATGCAGCTGCAGGCTATGGATGAGCTGGAGCAGCAGGCTGATGAGTTCTGGAATGTCACCAGTGATTACCCGCTGCCGGCTAAGAACCTGTACCTGGTGCGTGTGCTGCTGCTGGTCGTACCCTCGCTGATTACTGTTTATTACTTCATTCGCGTCACGCTTTTCCCGATTGGTGCGGTGCCGCTGGTCTATCTGGTGATGCATATGTGGGTTGCCATGATTTACCGGGCGAACCGTTCGGTGAAGTTGGTGTTGCTGGCGAATGCAGCGTCCGGGGTCGCGGCGGCGATTATGACGGCGTTCTTTGCCTATGCGCTTGTGACGGTGCAGGGTCCGCAGACGCTGCTGGACCGTGTGGGCGTGTTCTACACGGTGAGCTTGCTGACGGTCATGGCGTCGTTCGCGTTGGAGGTTCTGTTCTCGCTGTTCTATAGTTTGGCGGTTCGTAGGAGCTTGCGTCTGACGCAGAAGAAGCAAGAGGAAGAACAGCGGAACGCAGAACAGCAGCATGCAGAGGACCCGAACGCGGAGGCTTCGCAGGTAGCGGAGTAGGGCTAACGCGCCCCGGCGGGCGGGGATTCTACCCCGCGTATCCGCGCCTCCGACGGGGTGATAACGAGGCGATAAGCGGCGGTGTGACACGCTCCCCGCGACGCCCAGCTACTGCTCAGATTCCCTTAAAGTACGCGTGATACGGTAGAGACAGAAACACGACCCGCACCTGCCAGGAGGCCACTCATGGGCGCTACACACCTGAACACAGATGCCGCTTCATCCGCAGAACACCCGGATGAAGATATCAGTATGCAGACCCGCTTTCAGGCGCCTATCCGTCACGTGACTCCTGCTACGCCGGAGGTGTCCGTTCCGCTGAACGTGCCGCCGGTGGTGACTGGTTCGCATCCGGTTATTTCGGCGACTTCTACCGTCATCATTCAGGATGGTACGAACCCTCCGATTGTGGTGCGTACACACCCGACGGGTCCTCTACCGCCGTTCCCGGGGCAGGGTCAGGTTCCCGCTTTTCTGCGCACCTATACCGCTGATGAGGTGAAGGAGCGCCAGCAGATGCTCAAGAAGAACCTGCTGGTCCGCGCGGTTATTCTGTGTATTTTGAGCCTGGTTGAGGGCCTCATTATTTCCCAGTACACGCAGCCGTTGGCGATTTGCTTTGGTTTTGTGGCTGCTCTTTACCTGGTGGTTCAGATGTGGCCTCTGATGCGCCCTCCTCGTGATTCGGCGGATGCCTCCGTGTATAGCGTCTGGGCTATCTGTTCCCTCATCGGGTATGTTGCGGTGGGGCTGGTGCTTTCACCCATCACGTTCCTGTTGTTGATGCTTGACTGGGCTGGGGTTTCGATGGGGCTTGACCCCATGCTGGTGCTCGTTCTTTTGGGCCTGGTCTGGTTGAGCGAGGTTGGCTTATCGTTGCTGACCATTTACCGCTTCAATAATTTGAGGATTGCGATGGCGAATCGGGCAGATCAGCCGTCGTTGCCTGACAGTATTTCTGCGACGGTTGATCCGTCTATTTCTTCCTAAAGTTTTTGAGGCGGCGCGGTAGATGAACACCGCGCCGCCACCCACACACCACACACTCGCTCATACATCTTCCGCACACTATCAGCCGACATCCGAAAGATTCCGCTATGTCCGCCGTTGAGTCCTCTCCGCCATCCGCTCCGAACACCACCCATCCTACGAAGCCTGCCACCCCGACCCTCGTGTCGGTGGCAGGTTGGGTTCTGCTCGCTATTGCTGTGGGCTGGCTGGTGCTGATTGGGTACACGGGTGTCACGTATGCGACGACGCAGCTATCGCATTTTTCGACCTGGCGTGCCCAGTCGCTGGTGGAGGCGCAGGCGTACTACCCGGTGATGTTCTTGCTGGTTAGCGCCTTCGGTAACGTAACCCTGCACGGCTTCTGCACGGTGGCGTACCTGCGCGGTTACCGTTGGGCGGCGCTGGTGCTGTCGGTGGCGTTGGCGCTGGGTGTGTTGGCATCCCTGCTGATTATGCTGGCAGTCGCGGCTCTTCTGGGTACGTTGAATGGTGCGCCGAGCCAGGATGTTGAGCTGCTGCTCAGTAGCGCCTCCCCGCTGTACACGCCGGTATATATTGCTGCACCGTACATGCTGGTGTGTGTGGTCGCGTTGGCGTTGGTGTGGTCGCGTCAGTCGCGTTCGTACATGGAAGCGCGCCGTGATTGGCGCCTGCGCCGCAGCGAGGACTACCTGATTTAGCCTTGCAGATTCTGGCTGCGGGTCCCGGACCTGCGGCTCACCGATAACTTTATTCACCCAACCACAGTTAGGATGACTCGTGCACCCTACTTCCGAACCTGCGCACGAATCCACATCGCAGACTACCCCCGGCGCTGCTAAGCGCACATATGATGAGCGGGCGGCGTTTGAAGAGGCGAAAAGAAACCTCGGCATAGTCGGCGATAAGGAGCAGCAATTCGACCGGGGAATGGCGATTCTCGGTAAAGCGTATTCCATCGCGATGATGCTCATTCTGGTGTATTTCCTCCTGGATGCGTACCAGATTATCGTTACCGCGGGCCGGAGTGTGAACATCGGCTCGTTCCTTAGCTATGCCCTGCCGAAGGTTCTGTCTGACGCTGTCTTGGTGGTGCCGTTCCTCTGGTTCGTTCTGGACTATACCAAGTCAGGGTACGTTAATCCGCGCCGCCTGCTGATGCTGTACCTTCTGCTGTGTTCCTTGAGCGGTGTGCTCTCTTTTGCGGGTGTCTTTGGTCTGGCTCAGGTGCTTTTCCCTGCGTTTACCGCACTGGATCCGGTGTCGCATCCTGCCGCTGCTTCGTCTATGGTGTCGCAGGCTCTGGTCGGGGTGATTACGGCGGGTAGCGCCGTTCTCCTGTTTTTGCTGACTCGCCCGGCTGTGGGCGTGGTCCCGAGCCCCGCGGCGATTCGGGAGCAGATGCAGATCATCAAGGACAGCATGGCGGATGATGAGGAAGAGCCGACCCGTGAGGATGTTCTTCGTCAGCTTGAGAAGGAAGAAGGCCCGGTCAAGGACTCTACCGAGCAGCTGTTGCGTGAGCTTTCTGCCGATTATGCGCTCTCGAATGATCCGGTGGAGAAGAACCGCCTGCTGGCTGAGATACAGCAGATTCAGCGCGCCCAGAAGACGGGTGTAAAGCCTAACTTCGGAGGCACGTCTGGCGGGTCGGCTAAGCCCCAACAGGAAGCGCACGAGGGTGCGGAGGCGACCGCCGCCTCCACCGCGCCTGCCGCCCCTCAGGTGGTGCTCCCGCCCCGCCCGAAGACGCTGCGCGGCGTCATGTGGCTCGCTACAGCCATTATTATTCTGTCCGCAATCCAACGTATCTATGTATCTATCCATAACGAAGTGCCAGACCGCGTTATGGAAAATATGCCGGGCATCATCATTTCAGGCATATTTGCTACCTTCATCTTCTCTCTCATACCGATTTTCGTCCTCCGTCGACTGTGGAAGGGCCGTAGATGGGCGTACTTCCTCACCCTCTTCGGTAGTGCTTTTGTGGTTTTTATCGGGGCGATGAGTTTGCAATCTTTCATCTCGGCTGATTATTTCTCCAGGCTGGCGGATGAGTCGTTGACTTCAAGGCCCCGAGACTACGTAGTTTCCATCGTGGTGAGTGACATTATGGGAGCTTTTCTTACGGCCTTCTACCTGCTGATAGTCGTGCTGCTCATGAGCCGTCCCACCAGGTCGTTTATGGCTACCGCGAGGTTGGCATGGATAGAAGCACGTGAACAGGTGAACGCCGGTGACGGTTGGATTGTTGCGCATCAGGATGCAGAAACGCGTACTCACCTGGAAGAAGAACAGACACGCAGGGAAGAGAAGGAAGCTAACCGACGGGCTGAAGAAGCGGTCGCTCAGCAGTACAAGAGGGCCCGCCGTACGGATGCGCGGAAGAACTCCCGCAACGAACAGCGCGGCTACAAGGATACTTCCGTGTACACCGAGGAAGGCTACCGCCTCAACTAGGGCGGGAAGCCCCTCCCCATGGGGAGACTCTTTGCCACCTGCCCCGTGCTACAGCGCGCGAGGCAGGTGCGAAGAGAAGAAAGGAACAATGATGTCAGAACGTACCCCAAAGCAGCCGTTGAACGATCCGGAGTACACGGTTCCCGAGTACAGCGTGCTGCTACCCTCCGACGAGGCTGAAAATAGCACGGCAGAGGGCGATGCCGTCTCCAGCAACGTAATTTCCGGTAATGTCGCAGACACTAGCGCGGCGGAGGATAACGCGCCCGGCGGCAGCACCTCCGAGCACGCCAGCACCCCCGAGCAAACCACTACTGGCTACCGGAAGGCGACCACCGGCTACACTGCCGCCTCCGAGCAGGTAATTCCGGAGCGCCCGAAGGCTATGCGTAGCGTCATGTGGTGCGCTGCCGCCATTATCGTGCTGGGGCCCCTGAGTAATTTTCTGCCGATTCTAAGCGGGTCATATATCGATTTTGAGACGGTGGTGAGTGTTCTCTTCTCTGCCCTGGTGGTTACCCTCATCATCTCCGCCATCCCGATTTTTATTCTCTGGAAGATCTGGGATGGCCGCGAGTGGGCGCGCATTCTTACCATCATCTACTGCGCTCTCGCGGCTGCTAGCGGTGTGCTTATTCTTGCGGATAATTTCTCGGAGTTAAGCTCTAGAGCGGCTGCGGCGTCCAGCCTGGGGCGTGTCGCGAGCGGCATTTTTACTCTTGTTCTTTACCTCCTGATGATTGTGCTGCTGACTCGTGCTCCTATTAGGGTGTACACACAAATCGTTAGCGGGGCACGTGCGCTAGAACGCCAGCAGATGATGTCTGAGACGAGACAGGCTGCCGGTCAGGTGCCGGCGGAACTTCGAGAGCTTTTCGCTGATGATGAGGATGGAGAACGCACCTCATCAAAGGAAAACAACCCTCGCCCGCCACACCGTAGTGCGGGATGGGGAACATAGAAAGGGGCACCAACGTCAGGAGTTCCGAGGCTAGCCCTAGTAGCGCGGTAGACAGTAACACGGCAGAGGATAATGCATCCGGCGACAGCACTCCCGAGCACACCACTACCACCAAAATGCTCAGAGCATGAAAGGGTGGGGATACCAAACGGTATCCCCACCCTTTCGCGTTAAACATCGAAATCTTCTAGCTGGTAAAACCCTTTGAGTTGCCTAAAAGGTTCCAGGCTTCGTATAAAAACTCTACAAGGCCCGAAGAACTTACTCTATACTGAAAAAGTATTATTCTCTCAGCTAACTACATCAAATAACCCTTTTAGGTATGTTTTAAGTAAATCGACCTAAACGAGGGTAATAATCACCGACTTACGCACCATAGTGCGAGCATACGAGAGAAAGAACGACGATGTTGAACAATACTTCCGGTGCCTCCGCGGGCACACTGGCACCTCAACCTAATACCGCAGGATCGAACTTTCCGGCACCGAACTTCGCGGCACCCGCCGCAGTGGCGCCTCAGCTTCCGGTTCCTGTAGGTGCCCGCCCCGTGCATGGTGTGCCGGGTACTCAGCGCGCTATTACTCTTCCGTCGCCCCCCATTGCCATCTGGGCGGTATCCCTATTCTTGATGCTGTACATGTCCACATATCCTCTACAGCCTCTTGTAGGTCTAGAATTTACGGGCGTTTACATGTTTGCAGGTATGACGATGGGGCTTACGATGGTTCTCCCTATTGTTCTAGGAACGATCAGCGCCTGGTACCTCAATGAGGGCTATGAGTGGGCGCGAGTGGTGATTATTATCGAGGGTGCGTTACGCATGCTTCTGGACATTGTGGTTGTAGCTCTCTTTTATCACGTCTTTTTGACCGACGATTATAGTACGCAAGCGGCCAGGGTTATGTTTTTTGGCCCGTTTATGACCCTTCACGTCTTCTACGCGAAGATAGCTTTTGACTTCATCAGCCGCATCCTCATTATTGTTCTTCTCTGCCAGCCGCAGGTGGGGCGGTACATCCAAATGCGTGGAGGCCTGCGACGCATGGGCGTAAAGTAACCTCGCGGAGGTGTAGCTGGCTTCCGGGGCATCACCTCCACCGGGTTTGAGAGAACGCAAAAAGGTGGGGATACCAAACGGTATCCCCACCTTTTCTCATCCCCGGCTCAACGACCGAGAAGGACTCACGTATTACTCAGCAGATTCCTGCTTCGCCTTCGAACGGCCACGCAGGTACTCGATAATAACCGGCACCACTGAAACCGCCACAATAATCACAGCAATGTACTCAATGTTGTTATGCACGAACGGGATACCGCCCAGCAGCACACCCGCCAGACCAATCAAACCAATCCACGCAACCGCGCCAACAACATTCCACAGGTGGAACTTCTTACGGTCGTACGAAGAAATACCAGCCGCAAGAGACACAAAAGTACGAACAATCGGCACGAAACGACCCAGAACCAGAGCCAAACTACCGCGCTTCTGGAAGAACTCCTCGGTAGTGTGCAGGTTCTTAGTGCTCAGAATCTTCGCGTCATCCTTGAAGATCTTACGGCCGTAACGGGCACCAATCTGGTAGCCAACCTCAGCGCCAGCAATAGCAACCAGCACCAGGACCGGGAAAGCAACCCACAGGGACAGGCCCATCTGCTCATGAAGCATACCCAGAGCAAAAATCAGGGAGTCACCCGGAAGAACCGGGAAAAGAACACCGGACTCAATAAATACGATAATTGCCGAAACAACCAGAACCCAGGGGCCGGTATCGAGCAGGAACTGCTCAAGGTCGAGGCCCAAGAGCGCAACCGGAAGATGCGCCAAAGCGATGGCAAGAAAAGTCATGAAAAATCCTGAACTGTGAGTGGACCGCACGCACGGATCGGCGGCGGAATAACACCAGCATAGAAAGTGTACCTATGGTGAACATTGTGCAAAACTATGCGGAGGCTGTGTATTACTGGCACAATTCTACCGGCATTTACGCCGGACGCACGGGTGAGCGAGGCGTAAATCTCCCCACCATCGCGGCTAAACAGCCGGAGGTGACGCGGCGCTCGCACGCTTCCTCAAGAAATGACTATCCGCAGAGCCGGGCGATACCGGGGTGTGACATGATGGAAAGAGAGCACGGCGCGTCGCGGCGTAGCGATTGACCCAACCATCCACCGTTGGAGAGAACCATGAACCCCGAACAGCCAGCGTCCAGCCCCGCCGATCTCCTGCATGCTGAAGCCCGTGAAGTGTTGCGCCGCCTCACCGGCGTCGCTAATGCCGAGTTCCACGACGGCCAGTACGAGGCGATTCGCGCCCTCGTAGCCGACCGCGCCCGCACCCTCGTCGTGCAGCGTACCGGCTGGGGTAAGTCCGCAGTCTATTTCATTTCTTCCCTGCTGTTGCGTGCCCGCGGTATGGGCCCGGCGCTTATCGTCTCCCCGCTGCTTTCCCTCATGCGTGATCAGGTCGAGGCGGCATCCCGCGCGGGAGTGCGCGCCGCCATGGTGAACTCCGCGAACGTCACCGAATGGGATGAAATCCGCACCCGCCTCGAAGCTAACGAGCTCGACGTACTCCTAGTGGGCCCCGAACGCCTCAATAACGCGGCGTTCCGCGAGCAGTGGCTACCGTACCTGCTGTCGCGCCTGGGCCTGCTCGTCATTGATGAGGCGCACTGTATTTCTGACTGGGGCCATGACTTCCGCCCCGATTACCGCCGTATTGGTTCGCTCATTAAGTCTCTGCCGGTGGGTGTGCCGGTGTTGGCGACTACCGCAACCGCGAATGACCGTGTTAGCCGCGATATCGCCGAACAGCTCAGCACTGATACCACCGCACCTGTACATGTGTTGCGCGGTCCGCTGTCCCGCGAGTCCTTGCGCCTGGGTGTTCTGACCCTGCCTGATGAGGCGCAACGCATCGGTTGGCTGCTCACGCACCTGAACAGCCTGCCCGGTTCGGGCATTATCTACATGTTGACTGTCTCCGCGGCAGAAGATACCGCAAACGCTCTGCGTGCCAGCGGCTACGAGGTGCTTGCCTACACCGGCAAAACTGACCCGGATGAGCGGCTGGTTGCAGAGCAGGCGCTCAAGGAAAACCGGGTGAAGGCTCTTGTGGCGACGAGCGCCCTCGGTATGGGTTTTGATAAGCCTGATTTGGGTTTTGTCGTGCACCTGGGCGCGCCGTCGTCTGCGGTGAGCTACTACCAGCAGATTGGCCGCGCCGGACGAGGTGCCGTCAACGCTGATGTTCTGCTCCTGCCCGGTCGTGAAGACCGCGCCATTTGGGAGTATTTTGCGACCGCCTCCATGCCCAATGAGGAGCAGGCGCTGGCGGTGCTGGATGCCCTCGCCCACTCCCCGGAGGGGTTGAGCGTTACCGCGTTGGAGGCGCGCGTTCAGTTGCGCCGCTCCACCCTGGAGCTTCTGCTGAAGGTGCTAGATGTTGAGGGTGCCGCCGTGAAGGAAGGCAACTATTGGCGTCGAACCTCTTCGCCGTGGCAGTACGATAGTGCCCGTTACGCGGCGGTGGCGCAGGCGCGTGTGGTGGAGCAGAACGCCATGCTCGAGTATGAACGCACTAGTCAGTGCCGTATGCTTTTCCTAGCCCAGCAGCTTGATGATGATTCCGCGACTGCTTGCGGTCGTTGCGATGTGTGTGCGGGCCCCTGGTACCCGGTTGAAGTTCCTGCTGAGGCGCAGCAGGCGGCGCAGAGCAGCTTCAATACGGTGGGCGTGCCCCTGCAACCACGCCGCATGTGGCCGAGCGGGCTGGATCAGCTGATGGGTGCGGATGCGCCGCGCGGTCGTTTGTCTAAGGACGAGCAGGCTGAATCCGGTTACGCTTTGGCACGTCTGAGCGACATGGGGTACGGTACACGTCTGCGTGAGCTTCTGGCGACGAATGAGCTGGGTGAGCCGGTTGATTCTGAGGTCCCTGCCGAGCTGGGTCGCGCTTGTGTGAAGGTGCTTGCCGCTTGGGAGTGGTCTGAGGCAGGTCGTCCGGTGGCGGTGTTGACTTTGCCTTCGCCGGTGCGTCCTCGTTTGGCTCAGTCCCTGGGTAGGGGATTGGCGTCGGTGGGTCGTCTGGTGGATTTGGGCCGGGTGTCTCTGGTGGGGGAGCCGCGTTTCTTTGGCGGTAATAGCGCATTCCGCTGTGCGGATGTGCTGCGCTCGTACCGGGTGCCTGCAGAAGTTCTGGACTATGTGCATGAGCATCGGTGCCCTGTTCTGTTGGTTTCTGATGTCGTGGATTCGCGGTGGGCGTTCACGGCTGTGGCGCGTGAGCTACGGCTGGCGGGTGCTTCTGCGGTGTATCCTTTCTCTTTGGCTGCCACCCACTAGTTGCGCCCATTAGTGTTTATTTATTCCCCTGACGAGGTTGTATGTCATATTCGGAATATTCAAAATTGACGGTCACAGACGGTTCTTCCGCTGTGCTCAGCGATATTCCCGCTCGCCCCGAACACGGCGAGTGGATGGTCCGCGCCCTCGCCGAGGGTGCCGCCGCGGGTGAGCGTGGCGAGATCCCTATCGGTGCTGTGGTGGTGGATGAGCAGGGCGTCATTATTGGTTCGGCGGGTAATACCCGCGAGCGGGAGCATGACCCCAGCGCCCATGCGGAGGTGAACGCGATTCGTCAGGCGGCGGCGCATCGTGGTCAGTGGCGCCTGGACGGGTGCACGCTCGTGGTGACGGTTGAGCCGTGCCTGATGTGCGCCGGCACGATCCTGGCGTCGCGCGTTTCGACGGTGGTTTTTGGAGCTTGGGAGGAGAAGACGGGGGCTGCTGGCAGTCGTTACGATGTACTGCGTGACGGCAGGGTTGCTCCGGCTCCCGAGGTGTATGCGGGTGTGTGTGCTGATGAGTGTGCGCAGCTGATGGTGGACTTCTTTAAGGAACGCCGCCCCTGACCTGCCCTAGGCCTCACCCCTAAAGATGGTTTGTATAACGCGAAAAACCACGCAGAGATTGCGTGGCTTTTCGCGTTATTTGTACGAAAAACCCCATTTATTTGAAAAATACTTCAGAAATTTCAAAAATGACCCATGTTTTTTCATGAAAAGCCCACCACATCACACATAACCGGGTCTACCATATATAGGCATTGGAGCCTCCGCCTGCCTGCGCCTGACGTTCTACACCCCGCGTGGTGCCCGCGGATGACTCCCAGAAACTCACCCGAACCATCCATTCTCTGAGGGGATCTAACCGTGTTAAGCGTTGACAATATTTGGGCAAAAGGGCGCCACACTCCGCTTTTTGACCGCACCACCTTCTCAGTGGGCGAGGGTGAAGTCATTATCGTTCAGGCGGATAGCCAGTTGGAGCGTACCTCTCTCGCGTTGGCGCTGACTGGTCGCCTTCCCCTGTCCGGCGGAACGATTAGCTGGAGCAAGGGCGATGATGAGCCTCGCCGTATTTCGATGAAGCGTCTGCGTGCTCTCAGCAGCGTGGTGGACTCTCCTGATGTGACTGCTCCTGAGCAGCATATGCGCGTGCACGATTATGTGTCGGAGATGCTCTCCTATAATCTGCCGGTTTTTGGTCGTTCCCGTGCGAGCCGCTGGCTGAAGGAACGCGGTCTTGAGGACCTGGACGGCCTGTGGATGGATGAGCTTGATGGTGAGATGAACATTGAGCTGGTGGCGGCTTTGGCGCAGGCGAGTCCTTCGGACCTGCTGGTTTTTGATACGCCCTCCCGTCATTTGAACCACACCTATATGTGGCTTCCTTACCTGGAGGAGCTTGCCACTGACGAGGATCGCCCTCGCACTGTGGTGGCGATTGTTCCGCATATTTCGGAGTCCTGGCAGGGCGCCCGTGCTGTGGTGGGTAGTGTTCACATGGATCAGGACGGCGAGTTTGAGCCGGCTGAGGAGCCTGCAGAAGAGCTGACTGAGACGGAAGAGCTGACTGCGGCAGAGGAACTAACCCAGACCGAGCCTGTGATTGACGTGATTGAGGTGCGTGAGGTGGAGGAAATCCCCTCGGCCTCTTCGATTTCCCTCACCCCCGCGGTATCCGGCACTTCCGGAGCCGCTCAGACCACTGACCATAAGACTGATAACCAGAAGACCGGCAACCAGAAGACTGTTGCCCAGAAGACCGCTGAGAAGGAGTAAGAATGACTGTTCTGCGTGTGGCTCTTGTTGAGCTTAAGCGCCTGACCAGCGGTGTTCTGCCGGTTCTGGTGCTCCTTGCGATGTCCTGCATTCCGCTGCTGTACGGTGCCCTGTACCTGTACGGCAACTGGGATGCTTACGGCCATGTGAATGGCATTGTGGGTGCCCTGGTGGTTGAGGATGAGGGCGCGACGGATTCTGAGGGTCAGCAGGTGAATACCGGTGCTGACGTGAAGAAGAGCCTTCTAGATGCTGGCACGTTTGATTGGCGCCAGGTGCAGACTCGTACTGAGGCTGTCGAGGGTGTGGAGAACGGCACCTATGACTTTGCGATGGTGATTCCGAAGGATTTCTCGCGTAATTTGCAGAGTGCCGGTTCGTTTAAGCCTGATGCTGACGGTAAGACGGGCCCTATTGATGCGCGTTCGGCGGGTATTGAGGTCATTACGAATGACGCGAATAACTATGTGCTGACGAATATTGTCACGAAGGCGGGCACTGCGGTGCGTGATTCGGTGGCTGAGAAGGTCGGTAATTCGACGGCTAATTCGCTGTTGGCTAGCTTCACGACTATTCATTCGAAGATGGGTGAGGCTGCTGATGGTGCGTTGAAGGTGAATAACGGTACGGTGAAGCTGGCTGACGCTATCACTCAGCTGAAGGACGGCACCGCCACGGTGAATGATGGCGCCGTGAAGCTGAAGGACGGCACCTCCTCCCTGGCTGATGGCCAGTCCCAGTTGTTGGATGGTCAGAAGCAGTTGGCTGAGGGCGCTGCGAAGCTTGCTGATGGTGTTTCAACTTTGGATTCTGGCGCCGCGAAGCTGGATTCTGGCGCCGCGAAGCTTGCTGATGGTGCCTCGAGCTTGAAGGATGGTTCGTCGACCTTGGCTTCGGCGGCGGCGTCTGCTTCTGAGGGTGCGTCGAAGCTAAAGGACGGTTCGGCGACCCTGGCTGAGGGTACTGCGAGCTTGAAGGACGGTTCAGCGGCGGTTGCGAAGGGCGCTAATGATTTGGCGTCGGGTATTCATCAGTTGCGTGAAGGCATGGATCAGGCTGGTATTCGTGAGTTGCCGGCTGAGCTGAACGCGATGTGCATGCGTCTGCATGAGACGGATACTTCTGCTGGTAGCGGCGATTTTGGTCGTGACTTGTCGAATACTGTGGTGTCTGCGAGTGCGCAGAAGGTGCGTGCTCAGGTGACTCCGCTGGTTGAGGCGGGTACGTTGACTCAGGAGCAGGCTGATCAGCTGGTCGCTGCTGTTGATTCTGAGGAGACGAAGAATGAGGTTGCTGAGCTGAATCAGAAGGCTCTGCAGTCGCATCTGGCTACTCGTGATGCTGCCGCTACTGATGCCCTGTCGAAGTTGAGTGCGTTGAAGTCGAGCCATTGTGTGTCTGATGGTACGTCGTCGACTGCGGCAAAGATTCAGACTTTGGTGGCTGGCGTGGATTCGCTGGATTCCGGTGCGTCTTCGCTTGCCAAGGGCGCTTCGTCGGTGGCTGATGGTGCCGCTCGTGTGGATGCTGGCGCGTCCTCGTTGGCGTCGGGTTCGGCGACCCTGGCTGATGGTAATTCCAAGATCGCTTCGGGTGCTTCGAGCCTTGCGAGTGGTTCTGCGACTCTGGCGGGTGGTGCTTCTGAGCTGAAGGAGGGTACTGATTCTTTGAAGAACGGCACTGCCGAGCTGAAGGATGGTAGCGGTACTTTGGCGGAGAAGGAGCAGTCTGCGGTTGAGGGTCAGCAGAAGCTGGCTGATGGCGCGAATGAGCTGAAGGATGGTGCGTCGCAGCTTTCTGACGGTACGGCGAAGCTGTCTGATGGTTCTACTCAGCTGAATGATGGTGCTTCCGAGTTGAAGGATGGCACTTCGTCGTTGGAGAGCGGTCTGGCTTCTGGCGCTAAGCAGGTTCCGAGCCTTGCGCCGACTGAACAGGCGAAGGTTGCGGATACGATGTCGAACCCTGTGACTTTGTCGCATGAGTCGCTGGCGTCGGCTCGTAACTATGGTGAGGGCATGGGCCCGTTCTTCATGTGCTTGGCGCTGTGGATTGGTGGCCTGATGCTGGTTCAGACGCTGCGCGTGATGAATAACCGTGCGTTGGCTTCGCATGCTCCGTCGATTCGTGTGATGCTCGGTAGCTGGATGCCGTTCGGACTGGTAGGTATTGCTCAGGCGACTCTGATGTTCGCGGCGATTAAGTTTGGTTTGGGCTTTGAGATGGCTCATCCGTGGCTGGTGTGGCTGTTCCTCTGCTATGTGGCTCTGGTCTTTACCGGTTTCATTCATGGTCTGACGGTGATCTTGGGTGCTCCGGGCAAGCTGGTTGCTTTGGTCATTCTGATTCTGCAGCTGATTACTGCGGGCGGCACGATGCCCTATGAGACTCTGCCTGAGTCGATTCGTTGGATGCATGATTTCTTCCCGATGAGTTATGCGGTGGCGGGTACGCGTCGTTTGGCGTATGGCATTAATGAGTCGAGCCTGTGGGGCATCATGCTGGTGTTGACCCTGTGGGGTTTGGCTGGTTTGGTGTTGGGTTACATTGGCACGCGTCGTGATCGTACGTGGTCGTTGAAGAAGCTTGCACCGGAGATTGAGGTTTAGGCGCCCTGCCGGCTAGCACCGGGGAAAACTGTCTAATAAAATAGAGGTATATCTGCAAAAAGGGAGGGAGGACTTCTGATGTTGCAGCGCCCTGTCGCTGAAGCTGCAAGTCGTCGTCCCGGCCGTACTGGTAAAACTCAGTTGAAGTTGTTCAACGCTGCCATGGATATCATGACCCAGAAGGGGCTTGAGTACGCCACTGTTGAAGAGGTGGCTGCCCGGGCGGGTGTTTCTAAGGGAACCGTGTATTACAACTTTGGTTCTAAGAAGACCATGGTGGATCAGCTGGTCCAGTACGGCACGCAGTTGCTGCTGAGCGATGCGCGTCGCGCGGCGTCGGTTCATTCTGATCCGCGTGAGGCGTTGCGGAGTGCTATTCGTGCCGCGTTCCAGTATCTTGAGGACCGTCCGGGTTTTACTCGGATGTGGCTTTCGGAGGCGTGGAAGGGTGCGGATGGTTGGACTGAGGCGATGAGCGATAACCGTCTGAATCTTCTGAATTATTTGGAGGAGATGACGGAGGCTGTGGCTCGCCGCTATACGGTTGATACCGCTCAGAATCCTCGTGCGATTGCGATCTCTATGTTCGGCGCGATTTATATGCTTGCCATGGATCGTGAAGTGCATCAGGCGGAGCGTAATGCTGAGGATGCAACGCGTGCTGTCATGCTGGTTGTAGATGGGTATATCCGTCATTAGGCGGACCTGTTGGGTCTGCAGACGTAGCCGGGACTTCGGTGTCGGGTGTCGAAAAGGGCACGGTTAAAGGGGCCGTGAAAGAGGCGACACCCGGCTGCCGTACGCGCACGATATGTAGGCTCATTCTTGCCCTCCTGTTGGGGGTGTGCTATAGTTTTCCACTGTTGGTGGTGTGTCCGAGCGGCCGAAGGTGCATCACTCGAAATGATGTTTGGTGTAAAAGCCAACGGGGGTTCAAATCCCTCCACCACCGCACCAACGAAAACCCGTCGAGATTCGTCTCGGCGGGTTTTTGCATGTCCGGATTGTTTCGGATTGTTCTGGGGTGGTGCTGGCGGGTGCATTGGTGGGTGCGCTGGTGGGTTCTGCGCGGCGGTATTCGCCTCGTTTTATAGGGTGTGTGCCACTTCCGGGGCTTTGCCGGTGCTTGCTGATTCGGGGGTGGGTAAAATCGTATTATGCGTATTAAGATTCTTGACCACCCGCTGGTCTCTCACAAGATTAGTGTTCTGCGTGATAAGAACACTCCGTCCCCGATTTTCCGTCAGCTGGTTGATGAGCTGGTGACCCTTCTTGCCTATGAGGCGACTCGCGAGATTCGTGTGGAAGAGGTTGAGGTTGTGACTCCGGTGGCGACTACTACCGGTGTTCGTATTGCTGATCCGAAGCCGCTGGTTGTTCCGATTCTGCGTGCTGGTCTGGGCATGCTGGAGGGTATGACCCGTCTGGTTCCGACCGCTGAGGTGGGTTTCCTGGGTATGGCTCGTAATGAGGAGACCCTGGATATTGTGACGTATGCTGAGCGTCTGCCGGAGGACCTGACTGGTCGTCAGGTGTACCTGCTGGACCCGATGCTGGCTACCGGTGGCACTCTGATTGAGGCCATTAAGTTCCTGCGTGAGCGTGGTGCTGAGTCTGTGACGTGCGTGTGCCTGATTGCTGCTCCTGAGGGCATTGCTGCTCTGGAGAAGGGCATTGAGGGTATGGAGAATGTTGACCTGTTCCTGGCTGCTCGTGATGAGCGTCTGAACGAGAAGGCGTACATTATTCCGGGTCTGGGTGACGCCGGTGACCGCCTGTACGGTCTGGCTGAGTAGTTTTCAGCGTTATTCACGTGATGTGAGTGGGGCGCCTCTGCATATGTTTAAGCATGTGCGGGGGCGCTTTGTTGTGTCTGCTGGAGGCCGTGTGCAGGTCATATGGTGTGGTGTTGGGGGATGTGTGTCTAACGGTCTGCTGTCTTGGGTGTTTATGGTGTTGTTGGGCGCTTGTGTGGGTTTATGAAACACCCTTGATAATATGTGATGAGGAACACTATAGTGCTTTGAGGGGCTCAAAATATATTGAGCATATTCACAGCTTCACATGAAAATACAGGGTGAAACCAGTAAATAAAAGAAGCTATGAATATTTATAAGAGAAAAAATACTGAAAGCTTCAGGTAGTCCCTGAAACCCCAAAACGCGAGAGGGGGTATTGTACTCCTCTCGCCCATAAAGATGAATCCACTATGCCGAATCCGCTTGATTTATCCGTCAAATAGGAGAAATATTAAGTAAGAGGATTGAAGCTCGAACAGGTATTGGGGACTGTTTGACTCGGCGTCACTTCCGGCGCACCCCACACTACGTACGACAGGGATCCCGTACACAGACTTTGAGAGAAGGTTGAATCATGTCAGGCGCTGTACCTGGATATGTGCACATCTCCCAGCGCGGCCGCGCCGCTAAGCGCCAGGTCGTGCAGCCTCAGCGTCCCGTTGCGCAGGCTGCAACGTTGCGTCCGATGACTTTCTCAGCCGGTGACCCTGCCCATAAGCAGGCTCAGGAAAATGAGGCACGCGGCTTTGTGCTCTATGTTGGTTTGAACGAGGAACTTGCTGCAGCGAACGGCACCTCCCTGGTGCGTATCGTTCAGGATTTGCGCACTTATGCACACCACCTGGCTCCCGAGTCGGAGTCGTACGCCGCTGTGGCGTTGGCTCCGGTGAACGCTGAGGGTAGCGACCTTGAGGTGGTACGTAATGCGCTCGGCGACCCGACCGCAATGTACATGCACCCGGAGGCGAATGTCGCCCGCGAAGCAGAGACCACGAATAGCCACTCTTCGGGTGTGCTGATTGATTTGGCACGCCGCGAGGTGTTCCTGGATGGTGAGCCGCTCATGCTGACCTTCAAGGAATTCGAACTGCTGGCACATCTGGTGGAGAATTCTTCCCGCACCGTGGGTCGTGAGGAGCTGCTGAAGGCGCTGTGGAGCTCCGGTGACGAGCATCCGCATGAGCGTACGATTGACGTGCATATTCGTCGTCTGCGTTCGAAGCTGGGTCGCCTGTCGGGTACCGTGCGTACGGTGCGCGGTCAGGGTTACCGCTTCTTTGAGCACCCCGAGGTTGTTGTCTGGGCTGCTCCGGAATACTCGATTTAGCGTGTACAGAATTTAGCTTCTGTAGAGTGCACCCCGGTGTGCTGGCGTGATGCCGGTGCGCCGGGGTTTACTTGTGCCCGCCTGGGGGTGTTAGTGTGCGTGCTGTGGCGGCGTGCGGCACGTTCCGGCGCCCTCTAGATAGAATGGGTGTATGGCTGAAAATTCTTCCAACACTGCAGCTGGCTCGCACCGCAGCGGGGTCAAGCGTCTGATTATTATGCGCCATGCGGAGGCTGATTGGGGTCTGAATGATTTTGATCGTCCTCTGACGAAGCGCGGCCATGAGCAGGCTGCCGCTGCTGGCGCCTGGCTGGCGGCTCGCGGTTATATTCCGGAGCAGATTATGTCGTCGTCGGCTTTGCGTACTCGTCAGACGACGACTTGGGTTTCGGATGGTTTGGGGGCGAAGGCGCCTACCGCTCATCTGGATGAGGGGCTGTACGAGGTGTCTGCGTCCCGCATTATTGCGCGCATTAACAGTGTTTCGGAGAATGTTCATTCTCTGATGGTGGTGTCGCATCTGCCCGGCGTGCAGGATGCCGCGCAGCGTCTGATGAGCCCAGATTCTGACCCGAACGCGTCCATGGATGTGTATTACGGTTTCCCGCCCTCTTCCATTGCGGTATTTGAGGTGCCGGGGGAGTGGGCTCTGCTTGATGGTGCGGATGCGCGCCTCGTGGATTTCAAGTGCTTCTAGTCCTGAAACTTCTAGCCCAAGAGCTTCTAGGCTTCGTGCCTGAATGAGATGGGTAAAGCAAAAGCCCCGTACCAACCGGTACGGGGCTTTTTGTGGCGGAGACGGGGGGATTTGAACCCCCGGTCGAGTTTAACCCCGACCCTTCATTAGCAGTGAAGTCCATTCGGCCGCTCTGGCACGTCTCCACGGTGCGCTCGTGAGCGCATCCCTATAAGAATATAGGCTGTTTTGCGCTTGGTCAATTCGGCCCGTGCTTTGGAGGATATCTCTGAGTATGTGTTGCTTTATAGGGCGGATTATGGATTGTGCGCTTTGAGGCTCATATACATTTTCGATAGACTGCTACTGTCCAACCGATAAATAGAGGGCGTCTCTGGCGTGTGATTTTTCCATGCAACGTTGCCAGAGGTGTCTTATTTACTCAACGAAATGAGAGATCATGTCTGAAAACCCCAACAACCCCCAGCCCCAGTTCAACCAGGACCCCCAGTTTAGCCAGCAGGCACCTCAGTTCAATCAGCAGGCTCCTTACGGTGTGCCCGTTCAGACCCCTGAGCAGCAGGCTCAGGCGAAGAAGGCAAAGACCCTGTCGATTGTCTCTCTGGTGAGCGGTATTGTGAGCTTCTTTGTCCTCGGTTTCATCCTTGGTGCTGTAGCTATTGCGACCGGCCGCCTGGCTATGAATAACCCCGAGCTGAAGAACCGCGGTATGGCTATTGCCGGTACTGTTCTGGGTGTCGTCAGTATTATTTTGCTGGTCGCTCTGAAGATTTTTGTAAAGCAGTAAGATTGAAGCTACCTGCAGTAGCCTCATGATTTGAGGAAGCCCGCGTGTACTCCGTGTGCACGCGGGCTTTTGCGTGCCTAATTAGTTTTCTAATTAGTGCATATATGGTGCGTATAGCTCCAGAATGACGAATCCGTTTGTGCCCACCTCAGCGATAGGTTAGGGTGAGTAAGGTTCAATACACACCATTCACACGAAAGAGGGACCACATGTCTCAGAACCCGCAGGACTCTAACTCCTACGACTACAACCCGGAATACGGCAACCTGAACGAGCAGAACGCTCAGAACGGTCAGCAGCAGTACCAGCAGCCTGGTCAGTACGGTCAGCCCATGATGGTGCCCGTCGGCATTGTTCAGAAGACCCCCGAGCAGCTTGCTGGCGAGAAGGCTGGTCAGACCTCCATGGTGCTCGGCATTATTGGTCTGATCTGCAACTTCTTTGTTAGCTGGTGGCTGTTCGGTCTGCCCTCGCTGATCATGGGTGTTATCGGCATTATGAAGGCTAATGAGGCTGAGCGTTTTGGCACTGCAGCTTCGGGTGGTCGCATCATGGGCTGGATTAACGCAGCTTTTGGTGGCCTATTCTTGGTTGTAATCGGTGGTTTCCTGCTGCTGGGTCTTATCGGCGCGGCAGGTGCTGCTTCTTCCTCTTCCAACCACTTTACTGAGCTGGTCAGCACCTTGGCACTCTTCTAAAAGGTCTCGCCCTCCTAGAGGGTACATAAAAGCCCCGTTTCTCGTATGAACTGCGCCCCGAAACTTGGACGCTATAAATA
>NZ_KV810718.1:0-18018 GCF_001812895.1 Rothia sp. HMSC069C04 | reverse complement strand
CCCCCACGGTGGGGTAGCGCGGATAGAGAGCTGATGGCTCAAGCATAGAAACTGTGTGGGTGCTGAGTCAAACACCCTCCCGAAAAACCGCCTGACAAGTGCCGATACCCCCTAGAGAACGCAAAAAGAGGGGCGACACCGCACGGTGCCGCCCCTCCTTTTAGGCATTAAATCTGCGCGCGTACAACGCGCGAAAGGCTATTACGCCTCGTGGCGCTCGCGGTACATGCCCAGCGGGCCCGCATCCGCGTACGCCTGAGCGTCGTTGTAACGGTACAGGCGCGGCGGGCGGTGACGGGGGCCCTCCACGCGGCGGCCGGTGTCAATAATCGACTTCGATGCCGCAATCTGGCGGCGGAAGTTCGCCGGATCCAGGGTGCGACCCAGAATCGCCTCGTACACCTCACGCAGCTGCGCCAGGGTGAACTCCTCGCCCAAGAAAGAGTGCGCAATACGCGAGTACTCGACCTTGTTCTGTAGGCGGTAGAGCGCGTACTCAATGATTTCGTTGTGGTCGAAGGCGAGCTCGGGCAGCTCATCCACCGGGAACCAGCGGATGTTCTCGTGCACGCGAGTGTTCGCGACCTCGGTGGCGGGAATCGACGCCCAGTACACCACGGAAACCACGCGCTCGTGATCAGTGCCGGGTGCCGGGTCGGGCTCGCCCACAACGCGGGCGGCGCGCGCCTCGGGGGTGCGCAGAACGTCACCGAATGCGTAGAGCTGCTCCAGGTAGCCGGGCTGCAGGTTAGTTGCGCGCTTCAGGGTCGAAGCGGCTGCCTCTTCGAGGGAAAGATTCGGGTTGAGCGGACCGCCAGGAAGCGCCCACTGGCCCTTATAAGGCTCGCGGAGGCGGCGAACCAGCGGCAGCCACAGGGTAGGGTGGGTTTCGTTTTCCTTGGGGCGCAGTGCCAGAATAACGGTCGAGACGGCGAGGGATACAGAGGTGTGGTCCACGTCGTTGTGCTCTTCGACGGCGACTGCGCCGGGAAGAGGCTGGGATGCGATGCTCATTCAGACCTCCTGTGCGAATGGGTATCGATAGGTGTGCATACTCTACCCATTTTAAGGGGTTAATAGGGTAAAAATGCACGCAAGGCACCCACTGAGTCGAAAACCGGTACCATCCGCGTCGTGTCAAGGGGAAAAGTTCAGGTACCGGACACGCCAAAGCACCCCTCCTACCTGTCCAATAGAACAGGCAGGAGAGGCGCTTTAGCGTCTACTTATGCAACATCTAACTATGCAGTTTTAGGTGCATATCAGGGGTGCGGACTAGTCAATCTGCAGCTCGCCCATAGCGTCCCAGCCGTCGCCGTCAACTAGGCGAGAAACAATCTTCGGGGTTGCGGTCAGCATGGGGCGCATGTCCTTCAGAGCCTGCTGGAAGTGGTCAGAGTTCACGTGCGGGCCAGCTGCGTCGTCGTTGAAAGCCTCGAGCAGAACGAACTCGTTCGGGTCCTCGATGCTGCGGGACCACTCGAAGAACTTGTTGCCTTCCTCGGCGCGGGTTGCCTCGGTGAAAGCGCGGGTCTTCTCAATCCACTGGTCAGCGTATTCGGGCTTGACGGGGAACTTTACAGCAATGAAAATCATCGGAACTCCTTAGGTTGAAGAGTAGATACGTACCCTTCCAGTTTAAGCCCCGGGTGCTCGCCGGCGCTGAAGAATAGGGTTTGAGGTAGCGGTTTTAGCTTGTGGCTTTAACCGCTGTGTTGAGTGGCTTTTGTGGTTTAACGAGCCGCCGCCTTGAGAACCTGCAGGGCGCGTTCGAGTGCCGCACGGTCTGCCGTGATGGCGGCTGCCCTCTGCGGGTTGGCGGAGTCGCTTCCGAACGCCGCGTTGTAGTACATGCCGTCACCCAGAAGCAACACGGCGCGGGCAATCTGCTCATCACCCAGCTCAGCGAGGACGAGCGCATGCCAGCCATTCTGTACGCGGCTCATGGTCTGCTGGGCGAGCTCATTATTGTTCTGTGCCAGGCGGCTGAGGGCAATGAGGGCACGGTCGAAGGGGGTGTTATCCGGCGTGGAGGAATTGATGTAGTAGGCGCTTGCCCCCTCGGGTGCCTGCTCCATCGCCGCGAAGTCCTCTTCAGCCAGGGTGAGGATGCGTTCTGCGAGCGCCTCAAGGAGCGCCTTCTTGGATGAGAAGTGGTAGAGTAGCCCGCCCTTGGATACCTTGGCGGCGGTGGCGACGGCGTCGAGGGTTGCGGCGCGTTCTCCCGAGCGAATCAGCAGGTCGACGTAGGTGTCGAGGATGTGCTCGCTAGAGTTGTTGGCTCGTTGTTTGCGGTGGTTGGGGGTGCTCATGGATACCAGTCTAACCGCTTGAAACTATACCGTGCAGTTGGTATAGTTAATTTTCGTTTGTGGACCCACCCGGACACCTAAAACCCCCGGACAAGCCCCAAAACCTCACTAAAAGACTTACTAAAAGACCTAGTCCAAAAGACAGACCGAGCTGATGCCGCCGCGTCCGCCGCATCAGCCGATACCTTATAGACGCACGAAAACAACCCATGACGAATCACAACCCGCAGACCACGTCTCTGCCCATCCATGCCCCCGAGCAGAAGGCTAAGCGCTGGACCGCGCTCGCCGTCATCATGCTGCCGGTGCTCCTGGTCTCCATTGACAACACCGTGCTGGCCTTTGCCGTGCCTGCTATTGCTGAGGCGCTGCGCCCCTCCGCCGCTGAACAGCTGTGGATTGTTGACTCCTACTCTCTGGTTCTGGCCGCCCTGCTCGTGCCCATGGGTGCTATCGGCGACCGCATTGGTCGCCGCAAGCTGCTGCTCATCGGCTCGACCGGCTTCGCGGCCATCTCCGCGCTGGCGGCCTTTGCGCCCTCCGCGCTGGTGCTCGTGATAGCCCGCGCCCTGCTCGGTATTTTTGGTGCCATGCTCATGCCGGCAACCCTGTCGATTATCCGTAACGTCTTTGTGGATGCGAATGAGCGCCGCATCGCCATCGCCGTGTGGGCAACCGGCTTCTCCGCCGGTGCCGCGCTGGGTCCGATCGTGGGTGGCTTCCTGCTCGAGCACTTCTACTGGGGCTCCGTCTTCCTCATGGCACTGCCGATCCTGGTTCCCTTCCTGATCCTTGCCCCCATGACGGTGCCCGAATCGAAGGATCCGAACCCCAGCCCGGTCGACCCGCTGAGCATCCTGCTGATTATGGTCGGCATGACCGGCATTACCTACGGTCTGACCCACACCTCCGAGAATGGCTTTGACGCGGTGGCTATCAGCACCATCCTCGGCGGTCTGGTCTTCATTGTTCTGTTCGTGCTACGCCAGCTCAACCGCGAGAAGAACGATATTCAGCCCATGCTGGATGTGCGCCTCTTCCGCAACACCGTGTTCACCGGCGCGATTACCGCAAACCTCATCTCCATGATGGTGTACGTTGGCTTCATCTACTTCGCCTCCCAGCACCTGCAGTTGGTCTCCGGCCTGCCGCCCATGTACGCCGGTATGCTGCTGATTCCCGGTACCCTGGCGGCCATTATCGCCGGTCTGGTGATTGCGCGCGTGGCGGTGCACTTCCACCCGGCGCAGGTGGTGTCTTTCGGTCTGGCGCTCAACGCTGCCGCGTTCGCGGTGCTCGCCTTCCTGGGTGCGCACAACGACTTGGTGATTATCCTGACCTCCATTGTGCTCGGTACCGGCATCGGTATTGCGCAGACCATTTCGAACGACCTGATGCTCTCCAGCGTGCCGCCGCGTAAGGCTGGTGCGGCATCCGCGATCTCGGAGACCTCCTACGAGACAGGTGCGGTGCTCGGCACCGTCATCATTGGTGGCATGCTCACCGCCGTCTACCGCGCAAATGTGGTTGTACCCGACGGCCTGGATGAGACTCTCGCCGACCACGCCCACGAAACCCTCGGCGGTGCCGTGACGGTCGCAAGCCAGGTGGGTGGCGAGCAGGCGAACCAGCTGCTCTCCTCCGCATTCGCTGCCTTCGACTCCGGCGTGGTGCTGAGCTCCGCATTCAGCGCCGTGCTCATGGGTGTTATGGCCGTCATTAGCTACTTCATGATCCGCAAGGCACCGCGCGAAATGAAGCCCGCTGACCACTAATTCCGCGCACTAACTCTGCGCGCTAACCCAGCGAGAACACTAATTCGGAATACATGAGCCCCGCCTCCTGACGCTACCGCAGCATCGGGAGGCGGGGCTATTTTTACGCACCCACCTGCGCATTTAAAGGTTCAGCACAGGTGCCGGTGGTACGGTAAACACAGTGGGCTCGCGCCCGCAAAGGACGCCCCAAAAAGACATCCTGAAAAGACGCGCTGAAAAGACCGAGGAACCAGCGGCTCCACACAATCAAGGAGGAACGCCACCATGGGACTCAAAGACTGGATTGCACCCTTCATCACACTGCTGATTGGTGCCAGCACTATCTTCATCTCCTACAAGAACTACCAGGCGCAGGCGGCGGCAAAACCCTCC
This sequence comes from Rothia sp. HMSC069C04, assembly GCF_001812895.1. Taxonomy (NCBI): domain Bacteria; kingdom Bacillati; phylum Actinomycetota; class Actinomycetes; order Micrococcales; family Micrococcaceae; genus Rothia; species Rothia sp. HMSC069C04. The sequence continues at coordinate 13,556 of NZ_KV810718.1, read as the reverse complement.
GAACTGGCACGCCTAGAGCTGTGGAGCAAGCTACTGACCGAAGCTGGCATGGATATCAGCGCGCTACCTGACCCGGAGAGCCTCACCTCCGACCAGCGCGTCGTCCTCGAAAACTACCGGGTCTTCCTCAAACGTGCCTCCCTCGAATCGAAGCTGCGTAAAGTCGGCATCGACAGCAACCGCGTGTTCAGCCTGCTCATGAAGCGTGCGCACTCCTCCGTGAAGCCCACGCCCATCCCCATTGGCGACTCGATTAGCTACTACCGCCTGATTCTACGTGCTCTGCTGTACATTTGGGTTCCGCTGGCCGTGATTTTCATCGGCGTGCCCATCATCGTGGTCACCATCGCCTACCTGATTGGCCTGTTCACGAACCACCGCGGCAATCTGTCTGACTTTGCACTCTCCCCGCTCGCCGTGGTGCTCCTGATTGTTGGTGCGGTCGCCGTCGGTGCCCTCGTGTACCTGCAGAACCGCATTATCTCCGCCATTATCGCGAACAATGTGTACTTTTACTTCTGGGATATTTACGGCTCCAAGAAGGGCGCTCGCGACTCCAAGGACGCCTACAGCGAGCGCCTGGCGGCTAAAACCTACGCCGACCAGCTGTTCCTCGGTCAGCAGGAGTTCGCTCACCAGTTCCGCGAGAACATGTACATGGCGGGTATTCAGGAGATTGATGAGTACCCGCGCGTGCTCAGCGACAGCGTGATGCTGCCGCGCAACTACCGGGTTGCGGAAACCACCGAGGGTGAGGACCGTATCGACCGCTTCGTGAACTGGGTGCGCTCCAAGATTGGTTTTGAGCGCCTGGAACCGCGCATCATCTACAGGCTCGAACATAAGGACGCGCACAAGGATGCGAAGAAGGAATCCGCGCACGGTGAGCCGGTAGCTACTGAGCAGGGTGTTTCTGGGCAGCCTGTAGAGGCGCCGGCTCAGGATAAGCCGGAGGATGCACAGAAGGCTCCGGAGGCGCCTGCCTCTGCGGAGTCCGCCTCGGAGGAGCCCATCGTCGCGGAGGTGTCCGTCGAGGCTCCTGCCGAGGTACCTGCCGAGAATCTGGCTGAAGTACCCGTTGAGGATGCGCCCACCGAACCCGTCATCGGAGGCGCCACCGACTCTTCTGCCGCAGCTGGGGCAGACGACCCCACGGAGGCGTTCACCCGCATCCTGCACGATGCTGCCGGTCATGAGAACACCGGTGAAAAGAATGCCGCCGGAGAAAAACCCAGTACTGAGAAGCCTAAAAACTAAATAGCCCGCCCGAGGCACCGAAAACCGGGCATGAGAAAAGGGTCGCAGCCTACGAGTTCGCCATTGAACCGTAAGCGTGCGACCCTTTTCCTTTCCCTTCAAGGGCGAGCAGAATCGGAGGTACCACCCGACCAAGAAGAGCCAAATGATGCGCCCCTCCACCGGTAGAGGTTGCCTGGCAGAAGAACCCGCCGAAGCAGGTTGGCAGAGCGCCCGGCAGAGGGTGCATCACGCTTGAGGAACCGCCCCTAAACCCACCAAAGAACGGGTTGCCCAAAGAACGGGTTGAGGGAACAGAAAACCCCGAGCTGACGCATCTCTTGAATTTTCAGACAATCTAGTCTCTTCAGAAAATAACTGCATCTCGGGGTAGGGGAGGACGATTCGCGCTCCGGGTGGGACCTACCCACTCCCACCCGGAGGCGAATCCTAGGGATGTTCGCAGTGTCATGAATACATCCCACCGAAATCCCTCACAAACGTTCGGGGTTTCAGTATGAGCGGTATATGAGCCTACCGCAGTCTATGCCGCAACCTCCGGGTCGCGGGAGATAACAACCTTCACCACGTTGTGCTCAGCAGCGTGGCTGAACAGGTCGTAGGCTTCCTCGAACTGGTCGAACGTGAAGCGGTGGGTTGCCATCGCCTTAGCGTTCAGGCGGCCGGAGCGGACCATGTTCAGCAGGTTACCGACGGTGTTGCAGTTGACCAGACCCATGTTGATGCTCACGTTAGAAATCCACATGGTGTTCAGCGGCAGCTCAACGGGCTTGCCGTGCACGCCGGCATTCGCGATGTTGCCGTAGGGGCGAACAATCTTGGTGCAGGTCTCGAAGGTCTGCGGAACGCCCACAGCCTCAATTGCCACGTCCACGCCCAGGCCGTCGGGGGAGAGAGCCTTAATCTTCTCGATGAAGTCCGGGTCGCCCGCGTTGACCTTATCGGTTGCACCCAGCTCCAGTGCCTTGTTCATGCGGTTCTCGTCGAAGTCGACGGTGATGACGCGGCCGGCACCGCAGAGGTTAGCGGTCATGATTGCGCCCAGACCCACGGGGCCTGCACCCACGACAGCGACGGTGTCGCCGGGCTTGGTGTTGCCGTTCAGAATACCGATCTCGAAGCCGGTGGGCAGTGCGTCGGTGAGGAAGAGGACGTCCTCATCGGTCAGACCCTCCGGAACCAGGTGGACCGAGGTCTCTGCGTAGGGAACACGCACGTACTCTGCCTGGGTGCCGTCAATCATGTAACCGAAAATCCAGCCGACACCACCAACGGTCTGGCAGTGCGAAGGCTGGTTCGCCTTACAGTAGGAGCACTTACCGCAGCTGGTCACGGCGGGAATGATGATGCGGTCGCCGACCTTCAGGTCAGTCACCGCGGAGCCAACCTCGGTAATGGTACCGACAGCCTCGTGGCCGAGGATGCGTCCGTGGTCCACCTCGGGGCAGTCACCCTTCAGGATGTGCAGGTCAGTACCGCAAATGGTGGTGGTGTCGACACGGGCGATAACGTCCGTGGGCTCAAGAATGGTGGGGTTCGGGACTTCCTCCCAGGCGCTTTTCTGGTCGGGGCCGTGATATACATATGCCTTCATGGTGACTCCTTCTTTGAAGCTCTAATGAGGGTGTAGTGACTGCTTTATCACTACATGTATCAACCCATAAGAAATATTTGATAGGTTGTATTTTCATTAAACCCGACGTGTTGAATTATGCGCTTTTATTACGCGGAGTGTATCTTTTGGTTCTTTAAACATGAACATGATTCACTTTGGGTATTTAAGACCTGTAAAAAACGCACGAGGCGCACCCCCCAAACAGGGATGCGCCTCGTGCGTTTACTCGTGCGTTTAATCGAGAAAAGTTGGATTGAGTCGAGGTTGAGCTGAGTTTAATTCTTCAGCTGGGCACGCGCTCGCGAACGAACCGCCGTCACCGCCCACACCAGCACAAAAGCCGCCACCATCGACAGCACAATCGTGCCACCGGTCGGCAGGTTAAACGCCCACGACAGGTACAAGCCAACAATCGAGCAGATACCGCCAAACACCGGCGAGAACACCATCATCGACCCCAGACGGCGGCACGCCAACCGGGCTGCCGACGCCGGAATCACCAGAAGCGCCAACACCAGCACATTACCGAGCGTCTGCAAACCCAGCACCACAGAAATGGTCACCAGAACGTACAGCACAATATCCAGGGCAAGCACCGGCAGGCCCATCGCGCGGGCACTCTCACGGTCCAGGCTGACCGTCACAATCTGGCGGTGGAACAGCCACAGCACCAGCAGAATAACGGCACCCATAATCGCGGCCTGGGTAATGTCCTCATTCGAAACACCCACAATCGAGCCGAACAAGAAATCCTGCACCGACCCCGAATAGCCCGGCGCCAACGAAATAATCACAATACCCAACGCAAAGGATGCCGCGAAGAAAATACCGATCACAGAATCCTCGCGTAGCCGCTGATTCTGGCTAAAAATAGCCACCAGAATAGCCGTCACCACGCCCGCAGTCAGACCGCCCATGACCAGGTTGCCGCCCAGCACGAACGCCACCGCAAGACCCGGGAACACCGAGTGCGCCACCGCATCGCCAATGAAGACCATGCCACGCATCAGCACGTGACAGCCCACCACGCCGGTAACCACCGACGCGAGCAGCACCGCCGCCAGGGCGCGCGGAAGAAACGCCAGAGACGGGTTGAACAGGTCGGCAAGAAAATCGATAGGAGTAATCAACGGGCACCCCCGGTAGAAGCAGTATGGGCGGGGGAGAGGGAAAGATCAGAAGCACAGGAATCGGGCAGCTCGTGGCCGTACTCATCCAACGCACCACCGGCACAGGTGAAGCCCGTGCGGGCGTGACCCTGCGCCTCCTCAATATCGTGACCGTGCAACCACGTATGCAGCTGCTCCAGACTAAAAGAGTCCGCCGGACCATCCAGGTGAATATTGCCGCGCACGCCGCACAGGCGCGAACAGGATTCGCGCGCCGCCAGCATGTCATGCGTAGACATCAGAATCGTGATGCCCTCGTCCGCCAACTCACGGTACAGGCGGGTCAGCGTGGTCTGGGTGGGTGCATCCACGCCCGTAAACGGCTCATCCAGCAGCAACAGGGAGGGGTTCGCCGCCAGGGCGCGCGCAAGCAGCACTCGCTGGCGCTGACCACCGGAAAGCTCCGCGATGGAAGCGTCCTGCAGATGCAGAACATCGGTGCGTTCCATCGCCGAAAAAACCTGCACCCAGTCCTTCTTCGCCGGGCGGCGGAAGAACCCAATCTCACGCACGCGACCGGTCATCACCGTGTCCTTGACGGTCAGCGGAAAATCCCACTGGAACTGGTGCTTCTGCGGCACATAACCAATATGCGCACGCGCCACACGCGGCGACTCACCCAACACCCGAACCTGCCCGGACGCCGGGCGAATCAGACCCAGGATGGTGCGCAACAGCGTGGTCTTACCGGCACCATTAGCACCAATCAGACCCGCAAACTCGCCGCGCTCCAGGGTCAGAGAGAGATCCTTGAGGATGGAACGGCGCGCGTAGCCGGCGTACAGGTTTGAAATCTCTAGGACGGGCCCGGAGCTCACCGTTGACTTAGTGCCCGCTGTTACCGACGCGCTCACGAACGGTCACCGCGCACTTCATCCAGTGCCTCACGCTGCGCGGAGGAGCGGCGACGGAACGAAAGGAACGCGCCCACGGCAATCACAGCTGCCACGCCTGCGGCAATAGCACCCCAGGGGACAGTGAACTCTGCCTTGTAACCGCTCTGGTCGCTCGCTGCGGCGGCAGAAGAAGAACCGGATGCCTGAGTACCCGATGTCTGAGAAGCAGAGGTAGACGAAGCATCGGAGGAAGCAGAAGAAGCCGAACCCGAGGATGCAGAACCGCGCGCCTGCGCCTCCATCGCGTACAGGGCATCGGCGCTCGCCGAGTCACCCACCGCAAACTTCAGGTAGCGGGTATCGGTCACGGTCGAACCGTCAGAGAGCTCAGCGCTCGCGGTGACCTTCAACAGGTACTCGCCGGGGGCGGTGAACACCCAGTTCGCGTGGGTGTGCGTGTTCTTCTCAACCCACAGCTTCTGCGGCTCACTCTTGGTCGAGGACCACAGCACCTGCGGTGCTGAGAAGTTGCCGTTCTCCAGGTACAGGCTGAACGTGCCGGGGCCGCTCACCTGCTCCAGGGTCAGGTTCACGCCGCGGTTCAGCTTGGACACCAGCTGCGGATCCTGAGTGTTCCAACCCGGCCAAATCACGCCCTTGGTTTCGGTCTGCGGAATCACGTACACCTTAGAACCGGCGGGGGCGCCCACGAAGGAGTAGCGCGGGTCGTTCGGCACCTCCAGGATGGCCTTATCGCTGCCGCGGTAGATGACCTCGTCCAGGCTGCGCCAGACGGGGCTCTCGCCGTGGTCGTCGTGGAGCATGAGCTCAAACTTGCCGTTGTTGAAACGAGGACCCATATCCACGTGACCGGCGGAAATTTCGGTACGGCCGGATGCGACCGGCTGCTCCGCCGACAGGGTCTGGGTGAGAGCGCGATCGCCGCGGCTCAGGTTGCTGTCGCTCGGCTGAGCGGAGGCGCTCTCGGCGGTTGCCGGAGTGGTTTCCGCGTGTGCCACACCCAGGGGTGCGAGCATGAGGCTGGCGCCCAGAGCCAGGGCGGACAGGCTACGAGAAGAGCGGGTGGTTGAGTTCATCATGAGGACTTCCTTGAATCATGACCGAAACGGTGTGTGAAAGATTATCTATATGCTGATACGGCTATATGAGCTTGTGGGTAGCTTAAAAACCGGGTTACGAGGTGCTAGCCTCCGAGCAGCTAGCACCCGAAGAATCGCCGCCAGAACTAGCCCCGGAGCACAGCGCAATCGTGTGAGCATTCGCCAACATCATCTGCGCGTAGTGGGGGGCCTGCGCATCCAGAGTGTCCGAATAGAGCACCCCGGTACGCACCTGCGCCTCCCGCGCCAGCTCCGTGAGAACCGGTGAACGCATCGCCGTGGACTTATCCAGGTAAATCGCTGGAACCTTCAAATCCTCGACCGTGCGACGCAGGCGCTGACGTTGCTGAATACTCGGCTCACCACTGGCGCTGGCACTCACAAAACCGGCAATGTGCAGCCCGTAGGTGCTCGCCAGGTAGCGGTAGCCGTCATGCGTGGTGACCAGGTTGCGTGCCGCCTCCGGCAGGGCACCGTACACCTGACGCAGCTGAGCGTCCAGGGCGTCGAGCTCCTTCATGACCTGCTCGGTGCGGGTCGCGTACTCGCTCGCACCCGTCGGGTCAGCGGAGGTGAGCGCGTCACGAATGACCTGCACGCTCGCCTTCGCGTTCGGTACCGAATGCCAAATATGCGGGTCGATTTCGCCGTGCACGTGCTTGCCCAGAACGGCCTGCGCCAGCAGATACACCTGACCGCGATGCTCCGAAGCACCCGAACGCAGGAAACGGTAGCTACCGCCGGCGGGCACCTCCTGCAGGGTGCGGGAGGGGACCGCGACCACGGTGCGGTTCAGTTCGTACTCTACGGCGCCCTGGGAGGAATCCGCGCGAAGCACGAGCCTGCCGTCGCCGGTACGTGCCGTAATATCGGCGTGACCTGCAGAAAGAACCTTGATCTCGGCGGCGGAAACGTTCTGTTCCTTCGCCAGACGGTCCACCAGCTGTTGCGGGTCACGACCGACCGCGCAGTACAGGGTGCCACGCGAAGAACGCACCGACTCCGGCGCATTGACCGCGGTGGCGCTCAGCTCAATGGCGTACTCGCCGGCATCACTAAACGCCCACGACAGGTGCGTATGCGCCTGCAACGGAAGCTCCAGCGAACCCATATCGCCGGTGCGGATCGCGGTGTCCCCCTCACGGGTGAGGTTCACGCCGCGCGCATGCGAATCGCACAGCATCTCCACCGCACCGAAGGTTTGCGTAATGAACGCCGCCAGCTGCGCATTCGAGGAATCGGTAGAGGTACGCGCTCGCACGCTCTGCACCTCAAAGCGCATTCCTGCATCCGAAGAGTCGGCGGGGGCGGACTCGTTCTGCCCGCCCTCTTCAACGCGCAAACCCAGCCAGATGGAGTCCAGGGAGGCATCCTCAACAATGGCTTCCAGCTTGCCGCCGTACTGCTCAATCTTCTCCGCAACCGCCACGGACACAACGCCTGTGGGCAGGTTCGCCTCAACCATTTTGCTGAGCTTACGCTGTTCCAGCAGCAGACCGTTCGTCAGGGCACAGCGAGCGTAGGCGACATCGCGGATATCGCGCAGGCTCGGCTCATACGAGTGCGGGTCAGCACCGGCAGGCACGAGGGAGTGCACGCTGGCGCGCTCCCCGGCAATCTGCTGCGCCAAATCCGCCAGAATCGGGGTCGTGGCGACCACGCGCATCCGGTCGGAGGAGGCATTCTCGGTGCTGGCGCATCCGCTCAGTGCGAAGGCGCCAGCCCCCACCCCGGCACCTGCCGCAATGCGGGAGGCGAGGGTGAGGGCGGCGCGTCGACTATAGGTGTGTGACCCCTTGCCGGTATGCCCGCTATGCGGTGTCACCGCTGCGGCCCTTTCGGCGTGCCGAACGCAGAATCATGGCACCGAGTGCCAGCGCCAGAATGGAGGTGCTGACCATGAACGGGTCGATGACCACACCGGTGTTCGGCAGCTTACCTGCGGCGGCTGCCTTCTGGGCGTTGGCGAGTTCCTGGCTGGTCAGGGCGCAATCCTCACCGGAGGCGGTCTTACCGACGATGCGCACCTTGGATCCGTCGGGCTTGGTAACGATGCCGGTGGCTTCGTCGACGGTGCCGTTGACGGGGTTCTTTGCGGTGCTCTTCTCGCTGCCGTTGTTGGCGCCGTTAGCGTTGTTAGCGTTGCCGCCGTCCTGCTTGGTTTCTGCCCCACCCTGTGCGTTGTTGCTTGCCGGGGCGTTATCGGGGTTGCCGACGGTGAAGTGCAGAACCGATTCGCTGCTGACCTGCTGGCCGTTCTTCAGGCGTGCAGTCCAGCCGATAGTCACGGTGTAGCGTCCCTCAGCGGTGAACACCCAGTTGCTGTGCTGGTGGGTGTTTGCGGGCACCTGGAAGGAGCCGCCGCTCCGCGAATCGAAGACCTGCTGACCGGCGGAACCGAAGTTACCGGAGAGGAAGGTGGACATCGTGCCGGGGCCCTCAAAACCGTTGAGGCTCATGGTGACGGGGCCGTCGAGCTGCTTGAGCAGTTCGGGGTCCTGAGTGCTCCAGCCGAGCCAGGGCACGCCCTGCTGCTGGGTTGCACCGATCATGTGCACGGGGGTACCCGCCGGGGCGATGTTCTCCATGCCTGCGGGCAGGTTAATCTTCGCGGCGTCATTGAGTACGAACTCGAGGGCGCCGGGGGAGACGTGGCGGGCGGGGCTGGTACGGTCGTCCTTCACACTGCTGGTGAGGTTGCCGCCGTTGAGGATCGGGCCCACGTCGAAGTGGCCGTGGGTGACTTCTTCACGGCCGCTGTGCTCAGCGGTATTGACCACGGCGAGGGTGGGGATGCTGGTCGGTGCCTGGGCTGCCTGATTGCTCTGCTTGTTGTCCTTCTGAGCGTCCTTAGAGTCCTTGGCATCTTCCGCGGGAACCTCGGTGGCGATGCACTGCTGGTTCAGGCTACCGGGCAGACCGGAGGACAGCACACCGTTGCCGGTAATGCCGCCGCCGTTGCCGGGTGCGGTGACGTTCTGGGCGTTGGAGCCCTTCACGCTACGGGAGCTGCCGTTATTGCCGCCGTCCTTGTTTTTACCCTTGTCAGAGCCGTTATTGGTGTTGTCGGTGCCGCTGATGGCGGTTACACCGGATCCACTCTGGGATGCCTGCTCACCATTCGCCGCCGCCTTTGCGCCGTTCGGGTCGGTCACCTGCGCGGCGTTCTGGCCGTTCACGGATCCATCCACGCGGCGAATACCGGTGGATGCGCTCGCCTCAGCAGAAGCACTCGCCTCAGCACTTGCGGAGGTAGATGCAGAAGCGGATGCACTGGGGCTGCTGGTGGCGCTCTCGGTAGCGGTGGAGGTCGCCTCGGGGGTAGTGGTCGCCTCGCTCGTGGCGTCCTTGGTTGCTTCCTTTGCGGCGTTCTGCGCATTCAGGAGCTTGAAGCCGTCCTCAGCGTTAGTGCCCACGGCGATGGTGTAGGTCGCCTCGGAGCTGACCGGGGTGCCGTCGGCAAGGGTTGCGGTGGCGCGGAACGTCAGCTGGTAGATGCCGGCGCGGGTGAATGCCCAGCTGAGGTGCTCGTGGCCGCCAGAGGTGATGGTGTGCGGTGCGAGCTTGTCGTTGGTGCTGAAGACGCGCGGGTTGTCGCGACCGGATTCGGTGAAGACTTCGGCGCGGCCGCCTTCGGGTACGCTGCTACGCACGAGTTCAAGGTTGATGGTGTTGTCCTTGAGCGCGCCGGGGCGGATTCCTTCCGCGCCGAGGCCGGGGTAGAGCAGGCCGCGGGTGCGGGTGGAGGGAATGTAGAAGATGTCCTTGCCTTCGGGGGCAATGTAGTCGTAGCCTGCTACGACCTTGGTGTGTGCATCCTCGACGTCGGGCAGGTGGAAGACGGTGCGGGCGGGGTTGAATCGTCCCTGCTGGCCGGGGCCGGTGTCTGCGAGGGTGGCGAGGGTGAACTGGTTGCCGTCGAGGAATGCGTTGAGCATTTCGGTGTGTACGCCCGCGATGACGTAGTCACCTTCGTAGTTGACGTAGCTGCGCGACTCGGTACCTGCCTGGGCGCCAGCCTGGTTTTCCTGCGCCTGTGCGGCGGTGAAGGTGCCGACCTGGGGGAGGGCGAGGGGCGCCCCGAGTGCGAGGGTGCATCCGAGGGTGGTTGCGCTGAGTAGGCTCAGGGGTTTGGTGCGTCCTTGCATGGTGGCTCCTTGGATGACTGCTCGTTGGCTGGCGCGTTGCCCGGTGTGTTCGGGGCCCGTTGCTTTCGGGGCTTGCCCGGTGCTGGGCCCGGCGGCCTGCTGCCGGTTTCTCCCCTGCGTCCGGGGTGCGCTCTGCCGTGTTTTTCTCTTTGTGGATGTACGTGGTGTGCGTTTTTGGGCGCGCCTCGGCGCACACGTGTTTCTGAGAATCACTATACTCACTTAGGTTCTAAATGACAATTATTTGCAAAAGAGCTACCCTAGAGGATAGAAAAATGAGAAAGGTTGTCATGAGCTCTCAGAAGCAGACCCAACGACGGGTCACCACACACACCCCCGCACTCTTCATCCCCGGCGGCAAGCCCGCCCTCCGCCGCGCAGCCGCATTCCTCTCCGCCGCAGCGCTGCTCGCGCTCGCCGGCGCTGCCCCCTCCCTGCCCGCCGCAGCAGGCCCCGACGACGGCAAAATCGTCACCACCAAGGGCCACGTTGACGCCCCCAAGGCATACTGGGACGAGCAGAACGGCACCTTCGTCCTCATGAACGAGGCGAACCCCTACAAGACCGGCGCAGACACCTACGAACTGGACAAGACCGTCAACTGGGTCGGCAAGGGCTACAGCACCAGGGACGGCAAGTCGCAGTACACCATGACCCTGGGCGACTCGCCCTCCCTGGCGTTCCTCGGCGAACCCGGCCAGACCCTCTACATGGCACCGCACCTGACCTACGGCAACCAGGACCCCATCTGGGCTGGCCTGGGCGCATCCACGAAGGTCCCCACTGAGCGTTTCCGTGATGGTGTGTTCGCCACTGACATTCTCTCCGTTGAGGGTCCCGGCCGCATGGAGCTCTTCCGCTACAACCCGGATGATGCCCCCGCTGACGTGTACCGCATGCTCTCCAGCAGCTCGAACGGTTGGCACTCCTGGCTGCTCGATAAGGGTAGCCACACGCACAACACCACGACCTTCACCCGCCCCGGCCGCTACGTGGTCACCTACCGCACCGTGGCGCGCTCCACCGACGGCCGCATCATCAGCTCCAAGCCGTCGAAGCTGGTCTGGCAGGTGGGCGGCATGCAGCCTGTGCTCGGTGACGGTACCCCCACCGCCGTGCCCACGGTCGACCGCTACAATGCGGCACCCGTCGGTGACCTGGACGCCGCAAAGTACGTGCTGTCCGTAGCACCGCACCGCCTGGACGCCGACCCGGCTAAGAACAAGGACGCTGACGACAAGCTCAGCGACATCACCTTCACCGCCGCGAATAAGAACCTCAAGGGCACCCTGACCCTGTACAACAACGGCTACTTCCTGACTGACCTGCCGGTCGTGAACGGTACCGCCACCTGGTCTGAAATGCTCGGTAGCGAGGGCTCCCAGCTGCAGGCGGTCTTCACCCCGGACACCTCCGACGAGAACAGCGCGGAGGCGTCCCGCTGGATCTCGCACAAGCTCACTTACGAGCCCGGTAAGGCTGAGAGCGTGTACAGCGACGACGGTAACGGCTCCTGGCCCGAAGAGATCCCGGATCAGGCGAACACCGTGCTCAGCACCGAGCAGTACACGCCGACCAGCATGGACTACGACGTGACCGTCACCCCGAACGGTAACGGCTTCAGCACCGTTGAGGTCCGCTTCAAGGACCCGAAGGTGCGCGGCTTCATGCGCGGCGGCTTCTACGCCCAGGATGACCCGGTGTACCCGTACCTCGACCTGGAAGGCTCCGTTGAGGATGGCGTGGCGCGCTTTACCTTCCGTGACGAGTCGTTCTACAAGGGCACGGCTCTGCGCGTGAAGATGCTGACCCACCCGGATATGAACGCTTCCGCCTCCACCACTGAGGTTGCGGCGAACTACGAGCCGGGCACGAAGTACACTGCGCACGGTGCGTTGGCTCCCGATAGCGCACCCATTAGCGATGCGCCGAAGCCTGCTCCGGTGGATCCGTCGCCGAGTGCTGAGCCCACCGTCGAGCCGACTGAAGCTCCTAGCGCTGAGCCGAGCGAGGCTCCTTCCGAGGCTCCTTCCGCTGAGCCCAGCACCGTTCCGTCGGTGTCCCCCAGCGAGGTTCCGACCGTGCCTGCGGTGCCGACCGCCTCCGCAGAACCGAGCGTACCTGCTCCGGCGCCCTCCACTCCGGCACCCGCGAACCCGACCCCGAGCGCCCCTGCTCCGACTAGCCCGGCACCGTCTGCGCAGCCGTCCACCCCCGGAACCCCGGGTAACCAGTGCGTGCCCGGCCAGATTGACGGCCGCACCAAGATTTCGCACGGCCACCTGGACATTCAGGCGACCCTGAAGGACCGCCAGCTGTCCGTGGGTCTGCGTGACGACAGCGGCATCATTGACGCTGATTCGACCGTGCGCCCGCTTGATTCGGTCGTGTGGACGGTCAGCGAGAACGCCCGCCGTGTGCGCACCGAACGTATGGCTGACGAGAAGCTGAACTTCATGGGCCCGGTCGGCACCGCCTTCTACGGCCTGCCGCAGACCCAGCAGAGCGGCCTGCCCTGGCCCGGCTACAACACGCAGGACATCGACTACTCGCAGCTGCGCGGCCCCGTGCGCTTGCACGTGGTTCCGAAGGTCATGCCTGAGGGTGCGCGCTTCGGCATGTTCACCGAGTCGCTGAACGGTGCGGATGTGCTGCTGGATTCGACGACCGGCAAGACCACGATCGACATTGATTACGCGACGCACGCACACGCGAACTGGGTGTTCTCTGAGCCCGGCCAGTACATGTTTGACGTGCACTATTCTGCGACCCTGGCTGATGGTACTGAGGTGAACAGCCCGGTGCAGCAGCTTGCGGTTGCTGTGGGTAAGAAGGCGTCGGATGCGTGCTCCTTTGAGACTGCCGTGCCGAAGGACCCGAATGTGGCTAAGGACGACTTTAGCGGTGTGCGCCGTGTGGATTCGGCAACCCCGGGCGGTACCGCTGGTGCTAACCAGCCCGGCTCCGCACAGTCTGGTGCCGCGCAGGGTGGTCAGTCCGGTCAGGCTGGTGCTTCCGGTGCCGCCGGTGATGTGAACGCGCAGGGTTCCTCTGAGGGTTCGGCTGATGGTTCTGCTGGCGGCGTGTACCCGGGCGGTGTCTCCGGCGGTGGTACCGGTGGCGGCTCCCTGGGTCAGTCTGGTGTGTCTGCTGCGTCGGGTGGCGTTAGCTCCCAGCAGGGTGGCCTGGCGCGCACTGGTTTCGGTGCGGTGTCTGTGGCTGTGGGTGGCGCACTGGTGCTCGGTGCGGGCACTGTGATGGTGCTGCGTTCTCGCCGCCGCGCCTCCTAGCGCTTGCTGCGTGAGGACACGCTGATACGATAAAGCCCCCGCGGCTGAGAGAGTGAACTGAACTGCCTCCCGTTTCTTGGACAACAAAAATAAAGTCCAAGAAACAGGAGGCTTTTCATG
>NZ_KV810717.1:0-256 GCF_001812895.1 Rothia sp. HMSC069C04 | reverse complement strand
GCATCCGAATAGAAAGTAACACCCGCATGTGCCGGAGGTGCTACCGCACCGAAAGTCACCGCAGCCACACAGGCCGCAACAGCAAGAGACTTATTAAAGATCCTCATCAGAATCTCCTTTCAAAAGAATGACGTCGCGGTCATTCATATCCACAACCCGCAATCATTAGCGAGCCGAAGTCAGGAAATCCATCGCATGTCCCAAACCGAATTTGAGAGTGCGATTCTCATATTCCCTGTGACTTGAATTAACACTA
>NZ_KV810716.1:0-1157 GCF_001812895.1 Rothia sp. HMSC069C04 | reverse complement strand
GTTCTACACCTGGGATTCTTGTGGCCGCGTGAAGAGCATTCGCGATAACAAGTGGGGTACTCGTTCGTTCACTTATGATGCCGCTTCTCAGGTGGTTGCGGTGACTAATGGTGCTGGTGGCGTGACCCATTACCGTTATGACGAGGCGGGTAACGTTATCTCCGTGATGGACCCTGCCGGTCGTATTACCAGCTACGAGTATGACCTGATGGGCAATGTTCTGGCGGCAACCAATCCGCTGGGTGTGCGCACTACCTCTACCTATGATGCTGCCGGTCGTCTGCTGACCAGCACTGACGGTAATGGTGCTGTACATTCCTTCGGTTATGACCGTGACGGTGTTCCCTGCTCCCATTCGGTGAATGGCTCTCTGTTGTACCGTATGGAGCGTGATTCTGCGCGCCGTACGATGACGACTTATGATCACGCGGGCGTTGATGCGTTTGGTGCTCCCGTGGTGACGGTTGAGTCGTATGACCGTTTGGGTCGTCTGATCCGTCAGCGCCGTGAGTTTGGTGCTCAGATTCCGGAGTCTTTCCGTACCGCGTACATGGATGAGACTGGCGGCTATGAGCTGTCCTACGCTTATGACGCTGATGGTCTGCGCACTGAGTTTGTGCACCCCCTGGGTTCGAGCGCTTACGCGTATGATGCTGCTGGCCGTATGGTCAAGCAGACTGACATCACCGCGTACCGTCTGGATGGAACCGCCGTTACCTCTGAGTCTCGGGTAGAGTCCTCCTTCGAGTACAACGCGGTAGATGCGCTGGTGCGTGCGCAGGTGTCTGACCTGGCGGGTACCTGGGTTCGCGAGTTTGGTTACCGTGGCGCGCACATGACCTCTGTGACCGAGCAGCCCGCTGTGGCAGACCCGGCTGTGGCAGACTCTTCTGAGGCTCTGCACACTGAGATTATTCGTGATGATTTGGGCCGTATTAGCGGCGTGGATTCGCCCGCTGGTCTGGTCATGTACACCTACACTGGTGCCCAGATGCTCTCTTCTGCCGTTCGCGGCACCGAGACTCTGCGTTGGACCTATGATGCCGCTGGCGCGCTGGTGCGTGTTGAGTACTTTGATAGCGCTCAGCCTGAGAACGCTTGGGTGAAGGTGCTGGTCACTGACGAGGGTGCCCGCGTTCGTGCAGTGTGCGTCTATG
>NZ_KV810715.1:0-294 GCF_001812895.1 Rothia sp. HMSC069C04 | reverse complement strand
TGTGTGCGCGTCGGAACCTTTTTTGTTGGGGGTTTTTATTGGGGATTGGGTGATTTTTTGTTTGGGTGGGGTGTTGAGTTTTTCACATGAATGTGGGTACCCACGGGGTTTGATGCGTTGTTTGTGGTGGGGTTGCGTGATGTTATCTGGATTTTTTGTCTTGTAAATGTAGTAAATAATATTTAAATATATCTAAAGCGGGTAAATCACATATTATCATATAAGTGATTTAAATCACTAAATAAATAGTCTAGGTGTGCTAGTGTTAATTCAAGTCACAGGGAATATGAGAAT